>CAJYKY010000165.1 GCA_913775005.1 uncultured Achromobacter sp. | reverse complement strand
GCCACCAGAATCACGCCATGCGCGGCGACCCATTGTTCATAGATCTCGTTCATGGCGTCGTTGTCCTGGCCCAGCGAATGGTTCGGATAACAGGAACAAGGCCAGTGGCACAACGGCATGGCCGACGACACGCAGCCTTTGCAGGAATGGATCTGATACTGGTATTCCGACGTCACGCGGCTCAGATCCAGCCAGTCGGCCTGCATGTCGGCGCGTTCTATTTCCTGCCGGATCAGGTGCGCCATCCGCCAGCTTTTTGAGACTTCGCCTGGACAGGTGCCGTCGTTGCGGGCGGACCCGATTACGATCAACACGCGTGAGCGCGTGGCCGGGTCGCGTTGAATCTGCTGGGCCTGGTTCAGGCGGTCATGCGCGTCCTTCCATTCCACTGACAGGTCATAGTCCGGGTCGGCAAACGCAGCGCCGGCCTTCTCAGTCTTGGGCGCCTTGCGGCCTTGCTGGTACGCGTCCCACGCAATGGCTTCAAGACGCGCAAGCGCCGCCTCTTCAGTTTGAAACGCCGGATCGTAGAAGCGGCGCATGAAGCGCAGCTTGAATGTGTCGCGGGGTAGCGGGCCGGAATACTGGCCCTTGCGGATGTCGGGCTTGGTTGCGGTCATTGGGTTCTGCCAGGACGGTTGTCTCCGTTATCCAGCTGACTCCAGCAATCCGCGTGCCTGCGGTGTCAGACGTCGTGCCCGCCCGTCATCACCACCATGATTTCCGCTGGCTTGGCGCTGCGCGACAGATAGATATGCCCCACGCCGCTGTCGAAATACGCCGTGTCGTGCTTGGCCAGCAGCAAGGCCTGGCCGTTTTCGAAACGGATTTCGATTTCGCCTTCCAGCACGACCAGGAATTCCTGACCGGCATGGCGCATGTAGTCCTCGAATTCGGACGGATCGCGCGCCAGGATGCGGCCATACATCGGCGTCATGCTGCGGCGCGGATATTGGCCGGCCAGCAGCTTGTAGTCGTAAGCGCCCGTCAGGTAGCCGGGCGCTTCATCCAGCGTGCAGCGCAGCGCGGTGGGCGATTCGTCAGAGGCTTCTGCGGCCGGCACCGGCCCGAACAGCTGCGCGATGTCCACTTCTAGCGCCCGCGCCACGGCGGCGAACTTGGCGTAGCTGATCGACACCTGGCCCAGCTCCATCTTGGACAAGGTGGACAGCGCCACGCCCGTCAGCGCCGACAGTTCCTTCAGCGTCATCGAACGCGACCTGCGCAGCGCGCGCAGGCGCACGCCCAGGCTGCTGCGGTCGGCCAGGATATCGGCGGCGGGAGAGGGCGGGCTTTTTGGGGGCATATCGGTGCTTTCCCTTAGCGGCACGGGCGTGGGGCAGATGGGGGGCGCTTTTCTTGTTGACGCGTATTTTGTCATATCCGAGAATTCTCATATAAGAGAATTCTGAAAGGCATCATGAGCACGCAGTCGTTTGATGTTGTGATCGTCGGGGCCGGCATTGCCGGTGCATCCGTGGCGTACCGCCTGGCCACGGAATCCCAGCCGCCGCGTAGCGTGCTGCTGCTGGAACGCGAGTCGCAGCCGGGTTATCACTCCACAGGCCGTTCGGCCGCGATGTTCATGGAAACCTATGGCACGCCGCAGATCCTGGCCTTGACGCGCGCCAGCCGCGCGTTCTACGAACAGCCGCCGGCGGGCTTTACCGAACATCCGTTGTTGCAGGATCGCGGCTGCCTGTATATCGCCAGCGAAGCGCAGCGCGACACGCTGGTCGAAAGCTTTGAGGCGGCGCGGGCGCTGGCCGGCAATGTGCAGCTGCTGGATGCCGAGGCGGCCTTGGCCCGCGTGCCGTGTCTGCGGCCCGAAGCGGTAGCGGGCGGCGCCATGTTCGAGTCTGACGCGCGCGATCTGGACGTACACGCGTTGCATCAGGGCTTTCTGGCGGGCGCGCGCCGACAAGGCGTGGTGCTGCGTTGCGGCGCGGAAGTGGAATCGGGCGTGGTGGCCGGTGATGGCCGGTGGACGCTGACGCTGACCGATGGCACGCGCGTGGATGCCGGCATTGTCGTGAACGCCGCGGGCGCGTGGGCCGATGTGCTGGCGTCGCGCTGCGGCGTTGCCCCCGTGGGCTTGCAGCCGTGCCGGCGCAGCGCCTTCACCTTCGCCGCACCGGAAGGCGTGGATGCGGCGCATTGGCCTGCCGTGGTGGGCATCGACGAAAGTTTCTATTTCAAGCCGGACGCGGGCCAGTTGCTGGGCTCGCCCGCCAACGCAGACCCGGTGGACGCGCACGACGTCGTGGCCGAAGAGCTGGACGTGGCGACGGGCATCTATCACATCGAAGAAGCCACCACGATGACGATCCGCCGCCCCGCGCACGTGTGGGCCGGCTTGCGGTCCTTTGTGCCGGACGGCGATCTGGTGGTGGGCTTTGACCCCGCGCAGCCGGGCTTTTTCTGGCTGGCCGCGCAGGGCGGGTATGGCATTCAGTCTGCTGCGGGCGTGTCGGCGATGGCGGCGGCGTTGCTGTTGGGCCGCCCGTTGCCGGACGCGCTGGTGGATGAGGGTGTTGCCCCGTCGCTGTTGTCGCCGGTGCGGCTGCGGGCGCGAGCCTGAACCCGAACCCGCAGACCCAAGCGCTTTGCGCTGATCCATTTGCTGTGACTTCTGCTCAGACCAATTGAACAACAAGGGGAAAAAACCATGTTCATGCAACGCAGGAAGTTTGCCGCGGCGTGCGCCGCACTGGCCTTGGCCGCATGCGCCGGAGCCGTGCAGGCCGCCGATTATCCGCAACGGCCGATCCAGCTGATCGTGCCATTCCCGCCTGGCGGCGCGGGCGATGTGCTGGGGCGGATCATCGCCAAGCGCATGGGGCAGGAACTTGGCCAATCCATCATCGTCGAGAACAAGGCGGGCGCGGGCACCATCCTGGGCGCGCAGACGGTGGCCAAGGCCGAGCCGGACGGCTACACGCTGTTGCTCAGTTCGGGCACCACCTTCACCGTGAACCCGGCCGTGTACGACAAACTGCCGTACAGCCCGTCGAAGGATTTTCAGCCCGTGGGCATGGTGGGGCGCGCGGCGCTGATCATCGTCGCCAATCCGCAGACGCCGTTTTCCGATGTGAAAGGCCTGGTGGATGCCGCCAAGAAGCAGGGCGACAAGTTTTCGTATGGCTCTTTTGGCATCGGCACCGTGTCGCACTTCGCGGGTGAAATGTTCCAGGAAGCGGCCGGCACGCGCATGACGCACATCCCGTACAAGGGCAGTTCGCCGGCCATGACGGACCTGATCGGCGGCCAGATTCCCATTCTGTTCGACACGGTGGTGTCGGCGATGCCGCAGGTCAAATCCGGCAAGGTGAAAGCCATTGCCGTCACCACGCCGCAGCGTTCCGCCTTCCTGCCCGACGTGCCGACCGTGGCCGAAGCGGGTTATCCGGATGTCAGCATGGACACCTGGATTGCGCTGTTCGCGCCGAAGAATGTGCCGGCCAATGTGGTGGCCGCGTTGAACACCGCGCTGAGCAAATCGTTGCAGGACGCCGATACGCAGGCGCAATTGCGCGCCAGCGGCTTTGAACCCACGCCGATGGACGGCGCGGGCGTGGCGCGCATCATCGCCGACGAAACGCCGCGCTTTGCGCAGATTGCCAAGCGCGCCGGAATCAAGGCGCAGTAAGCTGCCTCGACGGGCGGCATGCGGGGGCGGCTCGTGCCGCCCCTTGCCCTTTTCACCAGAACGACAAGGATTTTTTTGCATGAGCCATTCCGACGATCTTCTGTCTCTTTCCGCCGTGGAGCTGCGCCGCCGCATTGGCGCGCGCAGCCTGTCGCCCGTGGAATTGCTGGATGCTTGCATTGCGCGCATCGAAGCCATCAACCCCGCGGTGAACGCGGTGACGGCCACCTGCTATGACCGCGCGCGCGCCGAAGCCCGCCAGGCCGAGGCCGCCGTCATGCGGGGGGATGCCCTGGGGGCATTGCATGGCTTGCCCTTGGGCGTGAAAGACCTGGAAGACACGGGTGGCCTGCTTAGCACCTACGGATCGCCGAACTTCCGCGAAAACGTGCCGCTGGCCGATAACATCCTGGTCGCGCGCCTGCGCGCGGCTGGCGCCATTGTGGTGGGCAAGACCAACGTGCCTGAAATGGGTGCGGGCGCCAATTCCCGCAACCCGGTGTGGGGCGCGACCGGCAACCCGTTCAACCCGCTGCTCAATGCAGGCGGGTCATCCGGCGGATCGGCGGCTGCGCTGGCCACCGACATGCTGCCCTTGTGCACGGGGTCGGACACGGGCGGGTCGCTGCGTATCCCGGCCGCGAAATGCGGCGTCGTGGGTTTCCGCCCGTCGCCCGGCTTGATTCCGGTGGACCGGCGGCAGTTGGGGTGGACGCCGATTTCGGTGGTCGGCCCGATGGGCCGCAGCGTTGAAGACGCCTGCTTGCAGATGGCTTCCACCGTTGGCATCGACCCGCTGGACCCCTTGTCGTATTGCGATGACGGCAGCCTG
>CAJYKY010000164.1 GCA_913775005.1 uncultured Achromobacter sp. | reverse complement strand
GATGGTGCCGTTCGCCGTGGGTCAGCTGCCGTCGCTGCCCGCCGTGGACTGGTTCTGGCTGGCGCTGCTGGGCGTGTTCTGCACGGGGCTGTCGCACTATCTGTTCGTGTCCAGCCTGACGCGGCTGAACGCCCGCAGCGCCGGGCTGGTGATTGCACTTGAACCCGTTTACGCCATCGCCTTCGCGTGGGCCCTGTTCAGCCAGCAGCCGACCCCGCGCATGATTGCCGGCGCCGCGCTGATCGTCGCCGCCATCGTATGGTCGGGCTTGCGCAAGGGGCCGGTGGCCGAAGCGGACACGGAAGCCGTGGCAAAATCACAGCCTTGACAATAACTGACTAGGCAGTAAAATTCGGCCCATGAACGCCGAAACTTCCCCGCAGTCGTCAGAATCTCCTGTCCACTACCGTAGCGACAACCGCTGCATGGCGGAAGAAAACGCTGGTTATCTGATCAAACTGGTCTACCACTCGCTGACCCGGATGCTGGACCAGGAAATGGCCCCCCTGGATCTCACGGCGATGCAATGGCGCCCGCTCGCCATGGTGTATCTGGGCCGCGCCGACACGCCGGCCGAACTGGCCCGCTTGAACGACATGGACACCGGCGCCATGACCCGCGCGCTGGACCGTCTAGAGGCCAAAGGTCTGCTACGCCGCAGTCGCAGCCAGCAGGACCGCCGCGTCGTCAAGATCGAACTGACGGAACTGGGCGAAGCCAAGGCACGTGAAATCCCCCCGAATATCGCCCGTTCGCTGAACCACCACCTGCGCGGTTTTTCCGCCGACGAAGTCACTCAGCTGATGCATTTCATGCGCCGCATGATCGCCAACGGCTCAGCATCCGGCACCGCCCCCGAGCGCTGACGGCGCTCGCCGCCCCCTGCCCCGCCCGCGGGTCCGGGGGTTTTACTTGGCATAATATTTGCCTAGGCAAATACAGATTAATCAATTACTTTCAGCAAACAGTCAGGATGAAACGCCTTCTTTCTACCGTATTGGTGCTGGCCCTTTCCGGTTGCGCACTGATGGAACCCGGGCCCGAACCCGTCGTAGCGCTGGATGCGGCCAAGCTTGGGTTGACCGGCCACGACACGGCCTGGCCCGAAACGCAGTGGTGGCAGCGCTATGGCGATAGCCAGCTCAATGCGCTGATGGACGAAGCGCTGGCCAACAGTCCGTCGATGACCGCCGCGCAAGCCCGCCTGGCCAAGGCCAACGCCGCCGTCAGCACCGCCCGCGCGCCGCTGCTGCCCCGCGTCGACGCCAATTACTCTCTGACCCGCGAGCACCTGTCGTCGGATTACATCTACCCCGCGCCGCTGGGCGGTTCCGTCGTCAGCGAGAACCGGCTGGAGCTGGACTTCAGCTACGAGCTGGACTTCTGGGGCAAGAACCGGTCGCGCCTGCAATCGGCGGTGTCCGAACGCGAAGCCGCCACGGCCGACGTGCAGGCCGCCCGCAACATGCTGGCCAGCGCCACCGTCCGCGCCTACCTGAATCTGCAAAACGCCTTCGCGCAACGCGACGTGCTCAAGCGCGTGATCGCGCAGCGCGCCGACGTGCTGTCACTGACCCAAGGCCGCTACGGGGCGGGTCTGGACACGCAGGTCGAGGTCAAGCAGGCGGAGTCTTCGCTGGCTGCCGGCCGCGTGGAACTGACGCAAACCGAAACGACGCTAGCGCAATTGCGCAACCAGGTTGCGGCCTTGACGGGCGCAGGCCCGCAGCGCGGCCAGTCGCTGGTGGCCGTGGATTTGACGGCCCCTGCCGGCACCGTGCCTACCGATATTCCGCTGGATCTGCTGGGCCACCGGCCCGACGTCGTGGCCTCGCGCTGGCGCGCCGAAGCGGCGCAAAGCGCCATCGACACCGCCAAGGCCGAGTTCTATCCCAACATCAACCTGACCGCCTTCGCCGGCTTTCAGGCGCTGGGCACCGGCAACCTGCTGGGCGCCGCCGCGCGCACGGCCGGTATCGGGCCGGCCATCACCCTGCCGATTTTTCACGGTGGCGAACTGAACGCCAACCTGGCTGGCCGCCGCGCGGATGCCGATCTTGCCGTGTCGGATTACAACCAGGCCGTACTGGATGCCGTGCATCAAGTGGCCGACGCCCTTGACGGCCTGCGCCTGCTTGAACAAGAGCGCGCGCAGCAGCACCAGGCCCGCGAAGCGATCGAAGCCGCCTACGAACTGGCGGTCAACCGATACAAGGCGGGGCTGGGCAACTACATCACCGTGCTGATCGCGCAAACCGGCGTGCTGACCCAAGCGCGCATGGACACCGACCTGCGCATCCGCGCCTATCAGCTCGACGCCAACCTGGCCAACGCGCTGGGCGGCGGCTACGCCCTCGCCACGAACCCTATTCATTGAACGCTCCCCGGATTCAGACGTCATGAACGCTGCTACCCCTACCACCAACCCCGCCCGCAAACGCCTGATGCTGCTGGCGACTGGCGTTTTCGTACTTATCGCCATCGCCTACGGCATCTGGTGGGCGCTGTTCGGCTCCCACTTCGAAAGCACCGACGACGCCTATGTGCACGGCAACCTCGTGCAGATCACGCCGCAGGTGCCGGGCACGGTCGTTGCCATTGAAGCCGACGACACCGAAACCGTTGCCGCCGGCCAGCCGCTGGTGCGGCTGGATTCCGCCGATACCGACATCGCGCTGCAACAGGCCCAGGCCAAGCTCGCGCAGATGGTGCGCCAGGTCCGCACCTACTACGTTCAGAACGATGCACTGGCCGCCGATGTCGACCTGCGCAACGCCGACATCCTGCGCGCCCAGGCCGAACTGACCCGCGCGCAAAGCGACGTCAGCCGCCGTCAGCAACTGGCCAAATCCGGCGGCGTCAGCGGCGAAGAAAT
>CAJYKY010000163.1 GCA_913775005.1 uncultured Achromobacter sp. | reverse complement strand
TTGTCAGCGACAGCGCATTTATTGTTTTTTTTCGCCAGCACACGGGGACGACGCCGTCGCGGTATGTGGGGACTGCGGTGTGAACGCGTCAGCCCAGACGTTGAAACGTCAGAGGGTTTGCTTGATGCGGAATTAGTACTGCGAAGTCTTCCAAGCGAACAAACGTCAGAAGATTTTTGATGGTGCCCGGGGCCGGAATCGAACCGGCACGCCTTGCGGCGGGGGATTTTGAGTCCCCTGCGTCTACCAATTTCACCACCCGGGCAAGGGGGTCGCGAACACGTCCAGATGACGGCTGCGGGAGAACGAAGACAGGGATTATATGCGGACTTTTAAAAATTGTCAGGCGGGCCTGTAAAGCGCTGCCTGACAGGGTTGGCGGACGGACGGGGATCGTGCATCACATCCGCGCCAACCCCTTGTTCCGCTTACTTCTTTTCTGGCAGGAACCAGTTCATCACCAGCGCGCAGATGCCGCCCGTGGCCACGCCCGATTCCAGCACGCTCTTTACGGCATGCGGCAGGTGCGACAGGATTTCCGGCACTTGCGACACGCCCAGGCCCAGTGCCAGCGACACGGCGATGATCAGCAGTGCGCGGCGGTCGAGCTGGATGCCGGACAGGATGTTGATGCCGGATGCAGCAACGGCGCCGAACATGACCATGGCCGCGCCGCCCAGGACGGGTTCGGGCACGGCTTGCAGCACGCCGGCCACGCTGGGGAAGAGGCCCAGCAGGATCAGCATGCCGGCGATCCACACGCCGACGTGGCGGCTGGCGATGCCGGTCAGTTGGATCACGCCGTTGTTCTGCGCGAAGACCGAACTGGGGAAGGTGTTGAACACGCCTGCCAGCAGCGAGTTCGCGCCGTTGACCAGCACGCCGCCCTTGATGCGCTGCATCCACAGCGGGCCTTCGACCGGCTGCTTGGACACCTTGCTGGTGGCGGTGACGTCCCCAATGGCTTCCAGCGACGTGACCAGATAGATGATCAGCATCGGCACGAACAGCGCCCACGAGAAGCCCAGTCCGAAGTGCAGCGGCACGGGGATCTGGAACAAGGCGGCTTCGCGCGCGCCGGTGAAGTCCAGGCGGCCCATGTAGGCGGCGGCGATGTAGCCCACGGCCAGCGCCAACACGAGCGCCGTGCTGCGGATCCACACGACCGGCACGCGGTTCAGCAGGATGATGGTGCCCAGCACCAGGCCGGACAGCGTCAGGTTTTCTGCGCTGGCGAAGGTGCCGTTGGCCATGGCGCCGAATCCGCCGCCCATGCTGATCAGGCCGACCTTGATCAGCGTCAGGCCAATCAACAGCACCACGATGCCGGTGACCAGCGGCGTGATGAGGCGTTTGACGAAGGGCAGGATGCGGCTGATGCCCATCTCGACGAACGATCCGGCGATGACGACGCCGAAGATCGCGGCCATCACGGCCTCGACCGGCGTGCCTTGCTTGACCATGACCGAGCCGCCCGCGATCAGCGGCCCGACGAAGTTAAAGCTCGTGCCTTGCACGATGAGCAGCCCGGCGCCCAACGGGCCGAAGCGTTTGCACTGCACGTAAGTCGCGATGCCGGAGATGACCAGCGACATGGACACGATCAGCGTGGTGTCGCGGCTGCTGACTCCCAGCGCCTGGCAGATCAGGAGGCCGGGGGTGACGATGGGCACCAGGATGGCCAGCAAGTGCTGCAAGGCGGCTACGAAGGCGACGGGCGGCGCGGGGCGGTCGTCGGGGCCGTAGACCAGGTCTTGGCTCGCGGCGTCGTCGTCGACGCCATGGGGGGCGGGATGGGAAAGGGAGGCGGGTTGCATGGCGGAAAGGGCCGGCCAGGGACGGGGGGATGAAGGAAAGTGGCGGATTTTAGCGGGGATGACCGCCGATGGTGGGCGCAGCCCTTGAAAAGTTCCCGATAGCCCCCAAACCAGTAGGGTTTCCCGGATTCCGTGAGGCGGTATCGCCCGGTATTCCGGATGGCACTCCCTTGTTAAGTCCCTAATTTTTTCGACCTTCACGTAAAACTATGAGCCAAACCGCCGCGTCTTCCACGTCCGAAACCCTGGGGTTCCAGGCCGAGGTGAAGCAACTGCTGCACCTGATGATTCATTCGCTGTACAGCAACAAGGAAATTTTCCTGCGCGAGCTGGTGTCGAACGCATCGGACGCGTGCGACAAGCTGCGCTTTGAAGCCATTGACCAGCCCGAGCTGCTGGAAGGCAATGGCGAACTGGCCATTACCGTCAGCTATGACAAGGCGGCGCGCACGATCACCATTTCCGACAACGGCATCGGCCTGTCGCGCGAAGAGGCCGTGGCCAACCTGGGCACCATTGCCCGTTCCGGCACGCGCGAGTTCTTCTCGCAGCTGACGGGCGACAAGCAAAAAGATGCGCAGCTGATCGGCCAGTTCGGCGTGGGCTTTTATTCGTCGTTCATCGTCGCGGACAAGGTCACGGTGGTCAGCCGCCGCGCGGGCGCCACGGACGCGATCCAGTGGGAATCCGACGGCCAGGGCGAATTCACCATTGCCCCCGCTGAGAAAGCCTCGCGCGGCACCGACGTGACGCTGCATCTGCGCGCGGACGAAGACGAACTGCTGAACGGCTGGAAGTTGCGCGAGATCCTGCGTCGCTACTCGGACCACATCTCTTTGCCGATCCGCATGGCCAAGGAAGAGTGGGACCAGGAAAAGGGCGAGCAGATCAAGACCGAAGAACTGGAAACGGTGAACCAGGCGTCGGCACTGTGGGCGCGCAGCAAGTCTGACGTGACTGACGAGCAGTACCGCGAGTTCTATAAGACGGTCTCGCACGACTACGACGACCCGCTCGCCTGGACGCACAACCGCGTGGAAGGCCGCAGCGAATACACGCAGCTGCTGTACGTGCCCAAGCACGCGCCGATGGACATGTGGGACCGCGACGGCCGTCACGGCGTGAAGCTGTACGTCAAGCGCGTCTTCATCATGGATGATGCCGACCAGCTGCTGCCGTCGTACCTGCGCTTCGTGCGCGGCGTGATTGATTCGGCCGATCTGCCGCTGAACGTGTCGCGTGAAATCCTG
>CAJYKY010000162.1 GCA_913775005.1 uncultured Achromobacter sp. | reverse complement strand
TTCAGCGCCCGGGTTCCAACCGGCAATGTTCAGCAATTGCGCGCGTAGCGCGTCCAGGCCTGCGCCGCGTTTGGCGGAGATGCCCAGTTCGCCCGCGCCGGCGGTGAAGCCTGATGGCAGCAGGTCGACCTTGTTGAATACCTTCAGCACAGGTGTGCGCGGCGGCAGGCGCGCGGTGATCTGGGCGTCCAGTTCGTCGCCCGGTTGCGTGGCGTCTTGCAGATGCAAAATAACGTCAGCGCGTTCGATTTCCTGCCAGGTGCGCGCGATGCCGATGCTTTCGACGGTGTCTTCCGTTTCGCGCAACCCCGCCGTGTCCACAATATGCAGAGGTACGCCGTCGATATGGATTTCCTGCACCACTTTGTCGCGCGTGGTGCCTGCAATGGGTGTCACGATGGCGATGTCATCACCAGCCAGCGCGTTGAGCAGGCTGGATTTTCCAACGTTAGGCTGGCCGGCCAGCACCACGTGCAGGCCTTCGCGCAGGATCACGCCCTGGCGCGCTTGAGCGATCAGGCGGGATAGATCGGCGGCCAGCGCATCGAGCGTGGGGCGCGCCTGATACTTCTCAAGAAAATCGATTTCCTCTTCGGGGAAATCCAGCGTGGCTTCCACCAGCATGCGCAGGTGGATGATGCGGTCCGACAGATCGTTGACGCGCGCAGAAAATTCGCCCGACAGCGACGCCACAGCGCCGCGCGCAGCCGCAACTGACGACGCATCGATCAAGTCCGCGACGGCTTCGGCCTGCGCCAGATCCATGCGGTCATTCAGGAATGCGCGGCGCGTGAATTCACCGGGTTCGGCCAGGCGCAAGCCCAGGTCACGGCCTGCCGTCACACAGCTTTCGAGCACGCGGCGCAGCACGGCCGGGCCGCCATGGCCTTGCAGTTCCAGCACGTCTTCGCCGGTATAGGAATGCGGCGCGCGAAAGTAAATGGCGATGCCTTCGTCCAGCAGTTCACCATCCGTGGTTTTGAACGGCAGGTAATGTGCGTGACGCGGTGTGAGACTGCGTTGGAACAGGCGCTGCACCAATTCGGACAAGTCCGCACCAGATATGCGCACGACCCCAATTCCCCCTCTTCCGGGGGCGGTGGCAATGGCGGCAATGGGGGAATAAGCGGACATATTTGAAGGGCGAGGATACGAGAACAATAGGGGAATATAACTGTTGCGCGGCCCCTTGTTTGCTGGTTAATGTGGCCCCGAGGTTCAAAACCCGAAACAACTCAGGGAGATCACGATGGCATCTCGGTTTTCGCGTGTCTTGGCCTGCGGCTCAGCCGCGGTGATGTTGGCCTTTGGCACATTCAGTTCTGCAATGGCTCGCGATCTGGTGATCGCTCTGAAGACCGAGCCCTCGTCGATGGATCCGCAATATCACGCGCTGACGCCGAATACGCAGATCTCCCAAACCATTTTCGATACGCTGGTCGCCACCGACGCGCAATTGAAACCGCAGCCGTCGCTTGCCGAATCCTGGACCGTGGATGGCAAGGTCTGGACGTTCAAGCTGCGTCCCAATGTGAAGTTCTCTGACGGCACGCCGTTCACTGCGGAAGACGTGGTATTTACCTACGACCGCGTGCCCAAGGTACCCAACAGCCCATCGCCCTTCACGCTGTATCTGGGCTCTGTCGCCAAGACCGAAGCCGTGGACCCGATGACGGTGCGCATCACCACCAAGGACGTCGCGCCAAACCTGCTGGTGAACCTGGCGCAGCTGCCCATCATGTCCAAGAAAGCGGCCTCCGGCCCGGCGGCTGAAGGCAAGACCACCACGGAATTGAACAGCGGTGACGGCTTGGTGGGAACCGGCCCTTACAAGTTTGTGTCGTGGAAGCGCGGCGCCGAATTCGTGCTGGCCCGCAACGATAATTATTGGGGCAAGAAGCCCGAGTGGGACCGCGTGGTGTACCGCCCCATCAGCAATGCCGCCGCGCGCGTGGCCGCGCTGCTGGCGGGCGATGTCGACATGATCGAAGACCCCCCAACTGATGATCTGCCCAAGCTCAAGGGCGACAAGAAGCTGTACGTCGAAGAGACGCCGTCGGTGCGCGTGGTGTACGTGGCGCTGGATCAATATGCAGAGCCGTCGCCGGGCGTGCAAGGCACCGACAAGAACCCGATGAAAGACAAGCGCGTGCGTGAAGCGCTGTCGCTTGCCATCAACCGCGACGCGCTGGTGGAACGTGTGATGGGCGGTGTGGCGCTGCCCGCCGGCAACCTCTTGCCCTACCCCATGTTCGGTTCCAGCAAAGAGCATTCCAAGGCGCCCAAGGCCGATGTGGAAAAGGCCAAGGCCTTGCTCAAGGAAGCGGGCTATCCGAATGGCTTTTCGATCACGCTGGGTTCGCCGTCGGGCCGCTACGTGAATGATTCGAAGGTGGCGCAGGCGATCGCATCGATGTGGACTCGCATCGGCGTGAAGACCAGCGTGGACGCCATGGCGCCCCCGGTGTTCTTCAAGAACCGCGACAGCTATTCGTTCTCGGCGTATCTGGCGGGCTGGTCCGTGACCAGCGGCGAAATGTCCAACGCGTTGACCTCCTTGCTGGTCACGCGTAACCCGGAAGCCGGGCTGGGCACCACCAACCGCAGCCGCTATTCCAATCCCAAGATGGACGAACTGGTGAAGGAAGCATCATCCACGATGGATGACGCCAAGCGCGCCGAACTCTTGTCCAAGGCCAGCAACATTGCGATGGATGATTTCGCCATGCTGCCGGTGCATTTTGAATTGTCGGTCTGGGCCATGAAGGGCGATATCCGCTATCAGGGGCGCCCCGATCAGGTCACGCTTGCGCAGTTTGCAACACTGAAGAAGTAACGCGCAACGCGGGGCGGTCTACGTGCTGGCAACAATCGTAAGAAGGCTGCTGCAAACCATCGTCGTCATGCTTGTCATGTCGGCGTTGGTTTTTGCAGGGATCTACATGGTGGGCGACCCGGTGTCGATGCTGGCCAGCCCGGAAGCCACCGAGGCGCAGCGCGCGGCGATCAGCGCGTCATTGGGATTGGATCAGCCGCTGTGGCGGCAGTATCTGATCTTCATGAGCCAGGCCGTGCGCGGCGATTTCGGCAACAGTTTCCTGACGGGCGAGCCCGCCATGCGTCTGATTCTGGAGCGCATGCCGGCCACGGTGGAACTGGCCTGTGTGGCCATGCTGCTGTCGGTGCTGATCGGCGTGCCGCTGGGCATTCTGGCCGGCTTGAAGCCGAAGGCGCCCGGTTCGCGCGCCATCATGACCGGTTCCGTGCTGGGCTTTTCGCTGCCCAACTTCTGGGTCGGCCTGATGCTGATCATGGTGTTCGCCGTGATGTTGGGCTGGGTGCCGGCGGGCGGACGCGGCCAGACGGTCAGCATCGGATCCTTGCAGCTGAGCGTGCTGACGTTCAATGGCTGGTTGAGCCTGGCGCTGCCCGCGGCCACCATTGCGATCGCCAAGTGCGCAATGATCATCCGCGTCACGCGCGCCGCCACGCGCGAAGCGCTGCCCATGGACTACATCAAGTTCGCCCGCGCTAAAGGCTTGTCGGAAAAGCGCGTGCTGGGCGTGCATCTGTTGAAGAACATCCTGATCCCGGTCGTCACGGTGGCCGGCCTGGAATTCGGCCAGGTGATGGCGTTCGCCGTCGTGACAGAGACGGTGTTTTCGTGGCCCGGCATGGGCAAGCTGCTGATCGATTCCATCATCAACCTGGATCGTCCGGTGGTCGTGGCGTATCTGCTGTTGATCGTGTTTTTCCTTGTCATGTTGAATCTGGTGGTGGACATCATCTACACGGTGCTGGACCCCCGCGTACGCCTGGATAGCCGCCGATGAACACGCACGCCCCCGCTGCGCCGCCCGTGGCCGCGCCCAAGGAACAGTCTCCCTGGCGGCGCTTTCTGTCTGACTTCTTTGCCAGCAAGCTGGCCACGCTGGGCTTCGTAATGCTGGTGGTGATCGTGGGGGCGGCGTTGCTGGCGCCGTGGATCGCACCGCAGAATCCGTATGACCTGGCCGTGCTGGACATCATGGATTCCAAGCTCAAGCCGGGCAGCGAAAGCGGTGACGGCACGATGCGCTACTGGCTGGGCACCGATGGCCAGGCGCGCGACCTGTTTTCGGCCATTCTGTATGGCATGCGCACCAGCCTGATCGTGGCGACGGTATCGGTATTGGCGGCCTTTGGCATCGGCGCCACGGTCGGCCTGATCGCGGCCTATTTCGGCGGCCGCATCGACGCGCTGCTGATGCGGGTTGTGGATATCCAGTTGTCGTTTCCCGCGATCCTGGTGGCGCTGATGTTGTTGGCGATTCTGGGCAAGGGTGTGGATAAGGTGATCATCGCGCTCATCGTCGTGCAATGGGCGTATTTCGCGCGCGCAGCACGCGGCGCGGCGCTGGTGGAACGCGGCAAGGAATATGTCGAGGCGGCGCGTTGCATGTCGCTGTCGTGGGGGCGCGTGCTGTTTCGCCACGTGCTGCCCAACTGTATGCCGCCGCTGATCGTGATCGCCACCATCGACCTGGCGCACGCCATTGCCCTGGAGGCCACGCTGTCGTTCCTGGGTGTGGGGGTGCCGGTGACGGAGCCGTCGCTGGGCATGCTGATCTACAACGGCTTTGAATACCTGCTGTCGGGTCAGTACTGGATTTCGTTTTTCCCCGGCATTGCGCTGGCCTTGGCCATCATCGCCATCAACCTGGTGGGCGACCATCTGCGCGATGTGCTGAACCCGCGTCACGCGAATTGAGGGCGGACGCGATGCAAACCAACGCGCTTGAAACGCCCGTGGTACCGGCCCCGACCATTCTTGACGTGCAGGGCTTGAAGACGCATTTCTTCACGCGCAATGGCGTCGTGAAAGCCGTGGACGGCGTGGACCTGACGCTGGCCGAAGGCGAGATCCTGGGGCTGGTGGGGGAATCCGGGTCGGGCAAGAGCATTACCGGGTTTTCGTTGATGGGCTTGCTGGATGAACCCGGCCGCATCGTCGAAGGCCAGCTGCGCTTGAATGGCGAGGACTTGCGCGGTGCGACGCCGGCGCGCTGGCGTGCGCTGCGCGGGCAGGAGATCGCGATGATCTTCCAGGACCCGATGATGACGCTGAACCCCGTGCTACGCGTCGATACGCAGATGATCGAGGCGGTGCAGGCGCATCACAAGGTATCGCGCAGCCAGGCGCATGAGCGGGCGTTGCAGACGCTGACGATGGTGGGCATACCGTCGCCGCAGGAACGCCTGCGCGCCTATCCGCACCAGTTGTCGGGCGGCATGCGCCAGCGCGTGGCGATTGCGATTGCGCTGTTGAATTCGCCGCGCCTGATCATTGCTGACGAACCGACAACGGCGCTGGACGTCACGATCCAGGGGCAGATTCTTTTTGAAGTGCAGAAGCTGTGCCGCGAAACCGGCACCGGGCTGATCTGGATCACGCATGATCTGGCGGTGGTGGCGGGCCTGGCCGACCGCGTGTCGGTGATGTATGCCGGGCGCGTCGTGGAAACGGGCAGCACGCAGGATGTGATCAGCCATCCGATGCATCCCTATACGCACGGGCTGATCGCGTCCATTCCCACGCCGGAGTCGCGGGGCCGGCCGCTGGTGCCGATTCCTGGCATGACGCCATCGCTATTGAACCTGCCGCAAGGCTGTGCGTTCCGGGGGCGCTGCCCCCGCGCTACCGACGCCTGTCTGATCGAGCCGCAGCCTGTTGAAGTCCGCCCGGCGCAATGGGTGCGCTGCTGGCACGCCGGAGATCCCGACCCCAAATGAGCGCAGCCGACCGCGACGCCGCCCCCATCCTGTCCCTGCGTGAAGTGGAGCTGCGCTTTGTGCAGCCCGTGGACCTGGCCGGGCGTATTGCGAACCTGCTGGGCGCGGGCTTGAAGACGCAGGTCGTGCACGCCGTCGCCGGTGTGGACTTGAATGTGCAGGCGGGCGAAGTGATTGGCATCGTCGGCGAATCGGGCTGTGGCAAGTCGACGCTGGGCCGTATCGTGTCGGGCATCCTGCCGCCCACGGCGGGCGATGTGCACTACCAGGGCAAAGCCGTCAAAGCCATGACCGGCAGCGAGCGGCGCGCGTATGAGCTGGGCGTGCAGATGATCTTCCAGGACCCGTACGCATCGCTGAACCCGCGTATGCGGGTGCGCGAGATCATCGGCGAAGCGCCTGTTGCACATGGGTTGATCCGCTCGCGTGACAAGGGCGAATACGTGGCGGGTTTGATGCGGCAGGTGGGGCTGGACCCCGCGTTCGCGCAGCGTTATCCGCATCAGTTTTCAGGCGGTCAGCGCCAGCGCATCGGCATTGCGCGCGCGCTGGCCTTGAAGCCTTCTGTGATCGTCTGCGACGAGGCCGTGGCGGCGCTGGACGTGTCGATCCAGGCGCAGGTGCTGAACCTGTTTGAAAAGCTGCGCGACGATCTGGACCTGACGTATCTGTTCATCAGCCACAACCTGAGCGTGGTGAGCCATATCTCGGACCGCGTGGCCATCATGTATCTGGGGCGCGTGGTGGAACTGGCGCCGACCGACACGGTGTTCAAGCGCGCCAATCATCCGTACACTCAAGCGTTGTTGAAGGAATTGCCCACGCTGACGCCGGGGCGGCGCACGTATCAGCCCATCAAGGGCGAGCTGCCTTCTCCGCTGGACCCGCCCACCGGCTGTGCGTTTCATCCGCGCTGTCCGCAAGCGATGCCGCGCTGCAAAACAGAACGGCCCTTGCTGCGCGAGATCGCGCCGGGCCAGTTCAGCGCGTGTCATTTGAACGACCTGGGCTGACACGCCCCATTCTCACCAACCGCATGCTTTCTATTTCATTGCTCTCATGAAAACCATCGCCGAAATTGAACGCGCGCATCCCGAGCTGACTGCGCTGCGCCGAGACATCCACGCTCATCCCGAACTGGCCTTCCAAGAGACGCGCACCTCGAACCTGGTGGCAGAGCGTTTGCGTGAGTGGGGGCTGGAAGTGCACACCGGCCTGGGCAAGACTGGCGTGGTGGGCGTGCTGCGTGCGGGCGCGGGCGGCAAGACGATCGGCCTGCGCGCCGACATGGACGCGCTGCCCATGCCCGAGCACAACCGCTTTGCGCACAAGTCCACCATCAGTGGCCGCATGCATGGCTGTGGCCATGATGGGCACACCGCGATGCTGCTGGGGGCGGCGCAATACCTGTCCACGCATCGCAACTTTGACGGCACGGTGGTCTTCATCTTCCAGCCCGCTGAAGAAGGCGGCAACGCCGGCGCGCGCGCCATGATGCAAGACGGCCTGTTCGATAAATTTCCGTGCGATGCGGTGTTCGGCATCCACAACATGCCGGGCATGCCGGTGAACCAGTTTGGTTTTCGTGCCGGCCCCACGATGGCCTCCAGCAACCGCTGGGACATCGTGATCAAGGGCGTGGGCGGCCACGCCGCGCAGCCGCACGCTTCGGTTGACCCGATCATCGTGGCGGCCGACATGGTGCATGCGCTGCAAACCGTGATCTCGCGCAGCAAAAATCCGCTTGAGCAGGCGGTGCTGTCGATCACGCAGATCCACGCGGGCGACGCCTATAACGTGATTCCGGGCGAGGCCGTGTTGCGCGGCACCGTGCGCACGTATTCCGTGGAGACGCTGGACAAGATCGAAGCCGACATGCGCCGCATCGCCACCACCTTGCCGCAGGTGTATGGCGGCACGGGCGAACTGGATTTCGTGCGCGCCTATCCGCCCCTGGTGAACTGGGAAAACGAAACCGCCTTTGCAGCGAAGGTTGCCGAAGACGCGTTCGGTGCGGAAAACGTGTTGCGCGACATGCCGCCGTTCATGGGCGCGGAAGACTTTTCCTTCTTCCTGGAAGCGGTGCCGGGCAGCTACCTGTTCCTGGGCAATGGCGACGGCGACCATCGCATGGAGAGCTATCACGGCATGGGTCCGTGCCAGCTGCACAACCCGAATTACGACTTCAACGACGCGCTGCTGCCCGTGGGCGCCACGTACTGGGTGAAGCTGGTCGAGGCGTATCTACCGGCTGCCTGATCACGGCGCCAATCGCTGCCACCACTGCGGTGCCAGCGATCCACCCGTTATGTGTTTATGCGTGTAAAGCATGAAGCCGCGAGCTCACCCCTCGCGGCTTTTTCTATATGACGTGAGGCTTTGATCAAACGCCGATAACTTCGTTTGAGATACAAGGCGCGGTTTCGATAATCGATCGTTCCAGACATGCCGCAAGGCCAAACGGAGCGCACGATGTCCCCGAGCAACGCCCTGCGGCGCGAAGACCCCGCCGCCCCCGCCCTTCCCTCGCAGTCCTTCGACGTGCGCCCCCTGCCCGGCCCCGTCGGCGCCGAAATCATCGGCCTGGATCTGTCGCACGAACTGAACGCCGCCGATTTTGCGCGCGTGCATCAAGCGCATTTGGATCATCATTTGCTGGTGTTTCGTGATCAACGCATCACGCCGCAACAGCATGTGGATTTCAGCCGCCGCTTTGGCCCGCTGATGATCCACGTGCTGCATCAGTTTCATCTGGCGGGCCACCCCGAGATCCTGATCGTTTCCAACATTCTGGAAGACGGCAAGCCCATCGGTCTGGGCGATGCGGGCAAGTACTGGCATTCGGACATTTCGTACAAGCCGCTGCCCAGCCTGGGTTCGCTGTTGCATGCGCAGGAACTGCCGTCCGAAGGCGGCGACACGCTGTTCGCCAACATGCATCTGGCCTACGACACGCTGCCTGTCGCGTTGCGCAATGCCATCGATGGCAAGCAGGCCGTGCACTCGTATCTGGCGCAGTACGGCCAGCTGCAAAAAGAAGGCAACTGGCGCCCCAACCTCAGCGCGCAGCAGATCGCGCAAGTGCAGGAAGTGGTGCACCCGGTGGTGCGCACGCATCCCGAGAACGGCAAGCGTGCGCTCTTCGTGAGCGAAGGCTTTACGACCCGCTTGGTGAATGTTCCGGAAGACGAAAGCCGTGCGCTGCTGGCCGAGCTGTTTGCGCATAGCGTGCGCCCAGAACACATCTATCGCCATCGTTGGCAGCCGCAGGATCTGGTGTTCTGGGATAACCGGTCGCTGATCCATCTGGCGGGCGGCACGCCTGATCACCTGCGCCGCAAGCTGTACCGGACCACCATCGAAGGCGATGTGCCTTTCTGAATCTTGAAGCGTTTGACGGCCCGATTGGCGCCCAAGCACTTATCCACAAGGAACACCATGCGACTGTCTTCTGCCCTTCGGGATCGTCTGATCCAAACCGCCACCGGCGCGGGTCTTGCCCTGATTCTGGCCGTGCTGGCGCTGGCTTCACCCACGCCCGCCATGGCGGAAGGCCGCATCCGCATTGCGGAACAGTACGGCATTGTGTACTTGCTGCTGAACGTGGCGCGCGATCAGCAACTGATCGAAAAGCATGGCAAGGCCCAGGGTGTGGATATCTCGGTCGAGTGGGCAAAACTGTCGGGCGGATCCGCCGTGAACGATGCCTTGTTGTCGGGCGCGGTAGACATCGCGGGGGCGGGCGTGGGCCCACTGCTGACGATCTGGGACCGCACGCACGGCAAGCAGAACGTGAAGGGCGTGGCGTCGCTGGGCAATTTTCCCTATTACCTGGTCACGAATAACCCGAACGTGAAGTCCATTGCAGACTTCACCGACAAGGACCGCATTGCCGTGCCTGCCGTGGGCGTGTCGGTGCAGTCGCGCGTGTTGCAGCTGGCGTCGGCCAAGCTGTGGGGCGACGCGCAATTCAACAAGCTGGACAAGATCTCGGTGGCGTTGCCGCATCCCGATGCCGCCGCCGCGATCATCTCCGGCGGCACTGAGATTACGGGCCATTTCGGCAATCCGCCCTTCCAGGAACAGGAGCTGGCCGAAAACCCCAAGGCGCGCATCGTGCTCAATTCGTATGACGTGCTGGGCGGGCCGAGTTCATCCACAGTGCTGTTCGCCACTGAAAAATTCCGCAAGGAAAATCCCAAGACCTACAAAGCCTTTCAAGAGGCGCTGAAGGAAGCCGCGGCGTTTGCGGCCGCCAATCCCGAGAAAGCCGCCGATACGTATTTGCGCGTGACGGGCGCCAAGCAGGATCGTGACTTCCTCATCAAGGTCATCAAGAATCCTGACGTGCAGTTCAAGCTGGAACCGCAGAACACGTTTGCGTTGGCCGAGTTCATGCATAAGGTGGGCGCGATCAAGAACGCACCGGCCAGCTGGCGCGACTATTTCTTCGATGATCCCGTGACGGCGCAAGGCAGCTGATATGTCCGTGATCGCCGCCCCCCCTGTGGATAACGTTGAAAAGCGGCCTCCGCTGCTAGCTGTGGATAAGGTGTCGATCGAATATAAGACACGCGAAAGACGCGTGCGGGCAACGCATCAGGTCAGTTTTGACGTGCATGGCGCTGACCGCTACATCCTGCTCGGCCCATCGGGCTGCGGCAAATCCACCTTGCTCAAGGCCGTGGCGGGATTCATCTCGCCCACCGAGGGACGCATTGCGTTGGACGGCAAGCCGGTCACCGGCCCGGGGCCGGACCGCATCGTCGTGTTCCAGGAATTCGATCAATTGCCGCCGTGGAAAACCTTGCGGCAGAACGTGGCCTTTCCCTTGGTGGCCTCGCGCAAATTGAATCGCCGCGAGGCCGATGAACGCGCCATGCACTCTCTGGACAAGGTGGGCCTGGCGGCGTTTGCCGATGCCTATCCGCATACGCTGTCGGGCGGCATGAAGCAGCGCGTGGCGATTGCGCGCGCCTTGGCCATGCAGCCGCGTGTGCTGTTGATGGACGAACCCTTTGCAGCGCTGGACGCGCTGACGCGGCGGCGCATGCAGGAAGAGTTGATGACGCTGTGGGAAGACGTGCGCTTCACGCTGCTGTTTGTCACGCACTCGATTGAAGAGGCGCTGGTGCTGGGCAGCCGCGTGTTGCTGCTGTCGCCGCATCCGGGCCGTGTGCGTGCGGAGTTGAACGCGCATGCCTATGGCTTGCACAGCCAGGGGTCGGCGGGCTTTCAAGCGGCCGCGCGCCGCATTCACGATCTGCTGTTCGAAACGCAGGAACCGCTGGGAGCCGATCGGGCTGGGGCATCCGCCTCGGACGCGGCTGGTGTACGTGCAGCGGCGTGAACCGTCTTTTCTGAACTGATCCGACCCGACCTCGCCGATTTGATTCCATCCATGAGCACCCTGCACGCCGCCTCACCCCCTATTCGTCCCGAAGTGGAATTCGATCTGCCGCCCTTGCCGGAGCAGGCCGCAGAAACGCCGCTGCCCTGGCAGGAACGCCTGTGGCAGCACGCCGCCTTGCGCAAGCTGGTGATCCTGGCCTTGCTGGCTGCGCTGTGGGAATTGACCGCGCGGTACACCGACAACGATCTGCTGCTGCCCGGCGCCTGGCAGACGGCGCAGGCTTTTGTGCAAGGGATCGCCAGCGGCGAGCTGCTGGCGCGCGCCGCGCAGTCATTGCGCGTGCTGGTGCAGGGGTATCTGGCGGGCGTGGTGCTGGCCTTTGTGTTGACGACGCTGGCCGTGTCCACGCGTTTCGGACGCGATTTGCTGTCGACGTTGACGGCCATGTTCAACCCGCTGCCGGCCATTGCGTTGCTGCCACTGGCGTTGCTGTGGTTCGGCCTGGGCGAAGGCAGCCTGGTGTTCGTGCTAATCCATTCCGTGCTGTGGGCGCTGGCGCTGAACATGTACGCGGGCTTTCTGGGCGTGTCTGAAACGCTGCGCATGGCGGGCCGCAATTACGGGCTGACGGGCTTGCGCTATGTGCTGCAAATCCTGGTGCCGGCGGCGTTGCCAGCGATTCTGGCGGGCTTGAAGATCGGTTGGGCGTTTGCGTGGCGCACGTTGATCGCGGCTGAACTCGTGTTTGGCGCATCCAGCGGCAAAGGCGGGCTGGGCTGGTACATCTTCCAGAACCGCAACGAGTTATACACAGATCGCGTGTTCGCCGGCTTGGCGGCCGTGGTGATCATCGGGCTGGTTGTGGAAAACCTGGGATTCGATACTTTGGAGCGTCTGACGGTGCGCCGGTGGGGGATGCAGCGGTGATTTGCCGCAGACCGCGCAGCGGGCATTGATTGCCGGGCAGCAAAAAGGGCGGCTCCTTGCGGAACCGCCCTGTTCATTCGCTGCTATTCAGCCCGCAGGCTCAGCTTGACGTTGCAAACCTCAAGCCGGATGCCGCCTTACAGCTTTAAACCCAAGGCCTTGGCCACGCCCGCGGCGTAGGCCGGGTCGGCCTTGCGGAAGTGTTCCAGCTGACGGCGCTGGATGTCTTCAGGCACGCCCGCCATGTGGCGGCCGATATTGCCGAACAGCAATTCCTGCTTTTCCGGCGTCATCAGGCGGAACAGATTGCCCGGTTGCGAGTAGTAGTCGTCATCGACGCGGTGGTTCCAGCGCGCAGCGGCCTGGCCATCCAGTGCCAACGGCGGTTCGCCAGCGGACGGGGTTTCCTTCCACTCGCCTGCGCTGTTGGGCTCGTAGTTCAGCGTGCCGCCCACGTTGCCGTCGACCCGGCCCGCACCATCGCGGTGAAAGCTGTGGAACGGGCAGCGCGGCGCATTCACCGGGATCTGGTGGTGGTTGATGCCCAGGCGATAGCGATGCGTGTCGCCATACGAGAACAGGCGCCCCTGCAACATCTTGTCCGGCGAAAAATCGATGCCGGGCACGACGTTGGCCGGCGTGAACGCGGCCTGTTCGACTTCGGCAAAGTAGTTTTCCGGGTTCCGGTTCAGTTCCAGCACGCCCACTTCGATCAGCGGGTAATCGCCATGCGGCCAGACTTTGGTCAGGTCGAACGGGTTGATGTGGTACGTGGCGGCTTCGGCCTCGGGCATGATCTGCACCTTCAGCGTCCACTTGGGGAAGTTTTTCTGCTCGATGTTGTCGAACAGGTCACGCTGCGAGCTTTCGCGGTCGTGCGCGACGACTTGCGCGGCTTCTTCGTCCGACAGACAGGCGATGCCCTGCTGCGATTTGAAATGGAACTTCACGTAGAAGCGTTCGCCGTCCTTGTTGACGAAGCTGAACGTGTGCGACCCGAAACCGTGTTGCTGGCGCAGGTTGGCGGGGATGCCACGGTCGCTCATCAGGATGGTGACCTGGTGCAGGGACTCAGGGCTTAGCGACCAGAAATCCCAGGCGGCGGCGGCATTGCGCAGGTTGGTCTTGGGGTCGCGTTTCTGGGTGTGGATAAAGTCAGGGAACTTCAGCGGGTCACGGATGAAGAACACAGGCGTGTTGTTGCCCACCAGGTCCCAGTTGCCTTCGTCGGTGTAGAACTTGATGGCAAAGCCGCGCACATCGCGTTCGGCATCCGCCGCGCCGCGTTCGCCGGCCACGGTGGAAAAGCGCAGGAACAGCGGGGTTTGTTTGCCGACTTGGGAAAAAATGCTGGCGCGCGTATAGCGGCTGATGTCGTGCGTGACGGTGAAGGTGCCGTAGGCGCCTGAGCCTTTGGCGTGGACGACGCGTTCGGGGATGCGTTCGCGGTCGAAATGGGCCAATTTTTCAATCAACCAGAAGTCTTGCAACAGGGCCGGGCCGCGCGGGCCGGCGGTCAGGGTGTTGGTATTGTCCGGCACCGGTGCGCCCGAGGCGGTGGTCAGAGGCTTTTTGTCGGTCATAGCAAACTCCCTACGTGATCCGTGAAAGCGCGTGGCCTGGCGGGCCCGCGCCGTGTTGTGAATATCCCTGGGCATTGCTGCCCAGGGAATATGTCCGACACATCATAGGGGTCATAGTTGCGGTTGTGAAGTTGATTGATCAAGAAAAAACGATTAACAAAAACTATGATCAAGACTGTCATCAAGCGCGGTGCTATCGATGCACAGGCGAAAAAAAACCGGCCACATGGACCGGTTTTTTATCTTGCGAGAGGAATTAGCGGTTAGCCGCTGCTTCCGCCTTGCGCTGCATGGCGCGGGTGATGGACCACTGCTGCGCGATGGACAAGGTGTTGTTCACGCACCAGTACAGCACCAGGCCGGCCGGGAAGAAGAACATCATCCCGCCGAACACCAGCGGCATGATCATCATGACCTTGGCCTGGATGGGATCCGGCGGCGTCGGGTTCAGTTTGATCTGCAAGAACATGGTGGCCATCATGATGGCGGGCAGAATGAAGTACGGGTCGCGGATCGACAGGTCATGGACCCACAGAATCCACGGCGCGCCGCGCATTTCCACGCTGGCCAGCAGCACCCAGTACAGCGAGATGAACACCGGGATCTGCACCACCATCGGCAAGCAGCCGCCCAGCGGGTTGATCTTTTCGGTGCGGTACATCTCCATCATGGCGGCGTTCAGCTTCTGCTTGTCGTCGCCATACTTTTCCTTCAGCGCTTGCAGACGCGGGGCCACTTGCTTCATGCGGGCCATCGAGCGGTAGCTCGCGGCGGCCAGCGGGTAGAAGATGGCCTTGATCAGCACGGTCAGCGCGACGATGGTCCAGCCCCAGTTGCCCAGGATCGAATGCAACCACGTCATCAGCGTGAACAGCGGCTTGGCGATGATGGTCAGCCAGCCGTAGTCAACCACAAGCTCCAGGCCGGGGGCGAGCGCCGCCATGGCCTTCTGGTCTTGCGGGCCGACCCACAGATGCGAGTCCACGCGCGAGGCCGAACCCGGGGCGATTTCGCCAACGGCTTCGATGCTGCGGGCGGCGTACAGGTTCTTCTGAACTTCCAGCAGTTCGTTCGTGCGCGGCTTGCCTTGCGGCGGCACCCAGGCAGTGGCGAAGTAGTGCTGCACCACGGCGATCCAGCCGTTGTCCGCCTGCTTGATGTAGTTGGCCTTCTTCTTTTCGATGTCGCTGAACGTGCTCTTCTGGAACTTGTCCTGTTCAGAGTAGACGGCGAAACCGGTGAACGTGTGATAGAAGCTCGACGTGTCGGCCGGGTCGTTGCCGTCGCGTTCCAATTGCAGGTACAGCGCGGGCGAGACGGGGGCGGTGCCGACGTTGGCCAGGTCGTGGCGCACGTCGATGTCGTAGCGGCCCTTGTGCAGCGTGAACGTCTTGGTGACCTTGACGCCACCGGACTCGCCTTCAAACGAGACAACCAGGTTGTCGCCGGTCATTTCGCGTTCGGTCGAGACCATGCGGAACGGCGTCTGGTGCGTGGGGAAGCTCTGGCCGTTGGGCGCGCCGACTACGCCGGACTGCACAACGTAGGTCAGGCCAGCCGAGCGGTCCAGCAGCACGGTGGGCTTGTCGGGCTGGCCGGTTGCCGGGTACTTCAGCAGTTCGGCACGCACCAGTTGGGCGCCCATCGTGTCGAACGTCAGACGCAGAACGTCGGTCGTGATGACGATTTCTTCGGAACGTGCGGTAGCGGGAGCGGTGGCGCCAGGGACAGCCGACGGCGTGGGGGCCGTGGACGTGGGCGCGCTGGGCACCGAAGGCGTGGCGTTGTTGTTGGCGCCGGCCTGCGGTGCAGCCGTGCTGGCCGCGGGCGTGGGGCCGCCGAATAGCGACGGCTTGCCATTATGGATTTGCCAGTTGTTCCATAGGAGCAACAGCGAAAAGGAAAAAATCATCCAGAGGACGGTTCGTCGGATATCCATGGTGCCTACTGAAGTGAATACGGGCCAGCAAAGCCCGCCAGTTTAGCGTCAATCGTGCTCGGTGCGGTGGCTGTGGGAGCAGCACGGGGTGCCATTGGTTCCCCTTGCGGGCGGAACCGGGTCATATCCGCCGGGCGACCACGGATGGCAGCGGCCGATACGGCGCACTCCCATCCAGAAACCGCGCCAGGCGCCGTGGCGTTCGATCGCTTCAATCGCGTACGCCGAGCAAGTAGGGGTAAAGCGGCACTGCCTGCCGATCCATGGACTCAGGAAAAACCTGTAGAACCGGATGGGGGCGATGAGCAGTGCTTTGAAAATCATCGCGCGATCCGGTCAAAGTGAGCGTCCACTTCGGCTCTGGCCACGCGTTTAAGCGCGGTGAGCGTGGCGGGCGTGACTTTGCTATGCAATCGCACGACGTAATCCTTGGCTGGCAACGCCAGACGCCGGTGGCGAAACGCTTCGCGGATGACCCGCTTGAGGGCGTTGCGCGTACTGGCGTGGGGGGCGAAGCGCTTGGCGATGATCAGACCCAAGCGGGCACAGGCCTCCCGGCCGGGGGGCAGATCATTGGGAGCCGAAGTCACAATGAATAACGCCCCTCGAGCAAGACGCCGGCCTTTTAAAGCAGCGGCGAACTCGGAGGGGCGATGCAACCGCGCCTCCGGGGGAAGCGTGGAGCGCGGCATGGACTGCGGGTCAGGCGTTTGCGCGGAACCAGAACGAGATTGCGAGAGGTCTTGCAATATGGCCGGTCCGTGCAAATAGTCAGGTTCCGGTAAAACCGGAAAACCCTAACTTAGACAGCCAGACGCTTGCGGCCCTTGGCGCGGCGGGCGTTCAGGATGGCGCGGCCAGCGCGGGTTTTCATGCGCACGCGAAAGCCATGGGTGCGCTTGCGGCGGGTAACGGAAGGTTGGTAGGTACGTTTCATGGACGATCCACAAAAAGAACAAAAGTCAGAAGGGACCTGCCCGGAGGGTTCCAGGTCGCAGATTCAGAAGCGGGTATCTAGTGAGCATTTTTGCAACAGGTGCAAAAAACAACTCGTAGACGGGGCTCTGGACTGGGAATTTCTTCCCGGTACTCTGGGAATTCCTTCCCAGGCGACCTATTCAGCAAAGCTAAAAACCGGACAGTGTTGCAAGCCACCGCCCTGTGAAAAAGGGGTACCTGCGACAACTCCGGCTAAGCTCTCTGTGAAACCTTCTGACAGACAGAATTCGGAAAAGCCCACCATTTCAGCAAGTTTTCCCTGTCTTGTCAAACAGTTAAGCCTGGGCGGTAGAGATGCTTATGTCCTACCCTGTGGATAACCCCAGCCCAGGCAAGGTAGAATCGAGGTTTGATTAAGAGCGACATGAAAGAATTCTGGCAGACCTGCGTCAGTCGTCTTGAGCAGGAACTCCCCCCCCAACAAATCAGCGCGTGGATACGACCGCTGGTCCCGCTTGCGTACGACGAAACGCAGGCGGTGCTGCGCGTTGCCGCGCCCAACCGCTTCAAGCTGGATTGGGTGCGTAAGAATTTTTCCCACCAGATCGAAGCGTTGGCCGCGGAGTGGTTCAAGCGACCGGTACAGGTGTTGTTCGAGTTGCCTTCTCATGGAGCCGCCCCGCGCATGCCGGTCGCGCCCGTGCGTGCCGCGCAACCCGACGCTACGCACCTGTCCGCTGTTCAACCTTCAGGCGGTGCGCCGCCCGGGCAGGCTCCGGCTGCGGCCCCTCCCCCGCCCGCCACCACGGCGGCGGCGCAGGCCGTGAATGCCGACGCCGCCAACATCGTGTACGAGCGGTCGCGCCTGAATACGGATCTCACGTTCGAGAACTTCGTGACGGGTAAGGCCAACCAGCTCGCGCGCGCTGCGGCGTTGCAGGTGGCCGAGAACCCGGGCACGTCCTATAACCCGCTGTTCCTGTACGGCGGCGTGGGCCTGGGCAAGACCCACTTGATCCACGCCATCGGCAACGCGATGGTCGCGGCGGGCACGGGCGTGCGTGTGCGCTACGTGCATGCCGACCAATACGTGTCCGACGTGGTGAAGGCGTACCAGCGCAAGGCGTTCGATGATTTCAAGCGCTACTACCATTCGCTGGATCTGCTGCTGATCGATGACATTCAGTTCTTCTCCGGCAAGAACCGCACGCAGGAAGAATTCTTCTATGCGTTCGAGGCGATGGTGGCCCAGCGCAAGCAGATCATCATCACCAGCGATACGTACCCGAAGGAACTGTCTGGCATCGACAGCCGCCTGATTTCGCGCTTTGACTCCGGCCTGACGGTGGCGATCGAGCCGCCCGAACTGGAAATGCGCGTGGCAATTCTGCTGCGCAAGGCGGAATCCGAAGGCGTGCCCATGCCTGAAGAAGTGGCCTTCTTCATCGCCAAGCATCTGCGCAGCAACGTGCGCGAGCTGGAAGGCGCGCTGCGCAAGGTCCTGGCCTACGCCCGCTTCCACGGCCGCGATGTGCTGACCGTTGATGTCTGCAAGGAAGCGCTGAAGGATCTTCTGTCCGTGTCCAACGGCCAGATCACGGTAGAAAACATCCAGAAGACGGTGGCGGATTTCTACAAGATCAAAGTGGCCGACATGTACTCGAAACGCCGGCCCGCCAATATCGCATTGCCGCGCCAGGTCGCCATGTACCTGGCCAAGGAGCTGACGCAAAAAAGTCTGCCGGAAATCGGCGATCTGTTCGGGGGTCGTGATCACACCACCGTACTGCACGCCGTACGCAAGATTTCCGACGCCCGCGCAAAACAGGCGGAGCTCAACCATACCCTGCACGTGTTGGAACAAACTCTAAAAGGATGAACATGCAACTCGTACAAACCACACGCGATGCATTGCTGAAACCGCTGTCGACTGTGGCGGGCATCGTCGAAAGACGCCATACCCTGCCCATTCTTGCGAACATCCTGATGCGCAAGGAAGGCAACAAGGTTGCCTTCATTGCGACCGACCTGGAAGTACAGATCACCACGCACGCCGACTTCGGCGTGGGCCAGGACAACGAGTCCACCACGGTTGCCGCGCGCAAGCTGCTCGACATCCTGAAAGCGCTGCCGGATACCGGCGACGTGCGCCTGGCGCTGGCCAGTAACAAGCTGTCGGTGCAGTCGGCCAAGAGCCGCTTCGCCTTGCAGACGCTGGCCGCCAGCGAGTTCCCCACGGTCGCGCAGCCCGAGACCTGGGACGTGTCTTTGACGATGCCGCAGCGCACGTTGCGCCATCTGTTCAACATGGTGCACTTCGCCATGGCGCAGCAAGACATCCGCTACTACCTGAACGGCATGTTGCTGGTGTTTGAACCGGGCCGTGTGCGCGCTGTCGCCACCGATGGCCACCGCCTGGCGCATTGCTCCACCGAAGCTGACGGCATCGCCGAACGCCACGAAGTGATCGTGCCGCGCAAGACCGTGCTGGAAATGCAGCGCCTGTTGGAAGACTCCGACGAAACCGTCTCGATCGACGTGGCGCCGGGCCAGATCCGTTTCCGTTTTGGCGACGTTGAACTGGTGTCCAAGCTGGTCGAAGGCAAGTTCCCCGACTTCACGCGTGTGATTCCCACGAACTACACGCGCCACTTCATGGTGGGCCGCGAAGCGCTTCAAGGCAGCTTGCAGCGCGCCGCCATTCTGACCACCGACAAATTCAAGGGTGTGCGCCTTCAGCTGGCGCAAAACCAGATGAAGATTTCGTCTTCGAACGCCGAGCAGGAAGAGGCGCAGGAAGAAATCGACATCGACTACGGCCACGAGGCCCTGGATGTGGGATTCAACGTCGGCTACCTGCTCGACGTGCTGTCGAACGTGAAGGTCGACAGCATCCAGTGGTCGGTCATGCCCGATGCCAATGCGTCGGCGCTCATCACCCTGCCCGAAGACGACCAATTCAAATACGTCGTCATGCCCATGCGGATCTGATCCGCGTCCCACGCGTTTTGTGGGTGTGTGCCGCTTGCGGGCCGATGGCTCGCGGGCGGTCCGGCCGCCAGGCCGTTCTTTAAAGCGTTATCGATACAAACATGTCAGATCAGCAGAACACCACTCCCGAGACCAGCGGCTACGGCGCTGACTCGATCAAGATGCTCAAGGGGCTGGAGGCCGTGCGCAAGCGCCCCGGCATGTACATCGGCGACACCTCCGACGGCACCGGCTTGCACCACATGGTGTTTGAAGTCGTGGACAACGCCATCGACGAAGCCCTGGCCGGCCATTGCGACGACATCGTCGTCACCATCCACACCGACAACTCGATCTCGGTCACCGACAACGGCCGCGGCATCCCCACGGATATCCACAAGGACGACGAATTCCACCGCAGCGCGGCTGAAATCGTCATGACCGAACTGCACGCCGGCGGCAAGTTCGACCAGAACTCGTACAAGGTGTCTGGCGGTTTGCACGGTGTGGGTGTGTCTTGCGTGAACGCGCTGTCGGAATGGCTGCGCCTGACGATCCGCCGCAACGGCCAAGTCCACCAGATGGAATTCCGTCAAGGCGCGCGCGTGGCGCCGTTGGCCGTCACCGGCACGACGGACATGCGCGGCACGGAAGTGCGCTTCCTGGCCGACCCGATCATCTTCAACAACATCGAATACCACTACGAGATCCTCTCGAAGCGTTTGCGCGAGCTCTCGTTCCTGAACAACGGCGTGAAGATCCGCCTGGTGGATCAGCGCCAGGGCAAGGAAGAGAACTTTGCGTTCTCGGGCGGCGTGAAGGGCTTTGTTGAATACATCAACCGCGCCAAGACCGTACTGCACCCGAACGTGTTCTCGGTCAGCACGGAATCGTCGGCCGGTGGTGTATCGGTGGGCGTGGAAGTGGCGATGCAGTGGAACGACAGCTACAGCGAAAGCGTGCTGTGCTTCACCAACAACATCCCGCAGCGCGACGGCGGCTCGCACTTGACCGGCCTGCGCGCGGCGATGACCCGCATCATCAACAAGTACATCTCCGACAACGAACTGGCCAAGAAGGCCAAGGTCGAAACGTCGGGCGACGACATGCGCGAAGGCCTGGCCTGCGTGCTGTCGGTGAAAGTGCCCGAGCCCAAGTTCAGCAGCCAGACCAAAGACAAGCTGGTGTCCAGCGAAGTGCGTCCGGCCGTTGAAGACGCCGTGGCGCGCACGCTGGAAACCTGGCTGCTTGAAAACCCGAACGACGCCAAGGCGTTGTGCAACAAGATTGTTGAAGCCGCCCGCGCTCGCGAAGCCGCCCGCAAGGCGCGCGAAATGACGCGCCGCAAGAGCGTGCTGGAAGGCGCAGGCCTGCCCGGCAAGCTGGCCGACTGCCAAGAGAAAGACCCGGCGCTGTGCGAGCTGTACATCGTCGAGGGTGACTCCGCAGGCGGCTCGGCCAAGCAAGGCCGCGACCGCAAGTTCCAGGCCATCCTGCCGCTGCGCGGCAAGGTGCTGAACGTGGAAAAGGCGCGCTTTGACCGCCTGATCGCCAGCGAACAGATCGCCACGCTGATCACCGCGCTGGGCACCAGCATCGGCCCCGACTTCAACGTTGAAAAGCTGCGTTATCACCGCCTCATCATCATGACTGACGCGGACGTCGACGGCGCACACATCCGCACGCTGCTCTTGACGCTGCTGTACCGCCAGATGCCCGAGCTGGTGCAGCGTGGCTATGTGTATATCGCCCAGCCGCCGCTGTACAAGGTTAAGGTTGGCCGCGAAGAACGCTATCTGAAGGATGACCAGGAAGAAGCGCAGTTCATGCTGCAACTGGCGCTGAAAGATGCCGAGATCATCTCGGGCGGCAACATCATCCGTGGTGAAGAGCTGTCTGACCTGGCCCGCCAGTACGTGGCTGCCGACGGCGTCATTGCGCGTCTGTCGAAGGTGTTCGACGTGGGCGCGCTGTCGGCCATGGCCGAAGGCGTGGAAATCAACCTGGAAACGGCAGAGTCCACCGCCGATTCCGCCAAGCGCCTGGCCGACGCCATGCGCGACCCGGTCAATGGCAACGGCGTGAACGTGGTGCCGCAGTTCGACGAAGCCACCGAACGCCATCGCCTGTCGGTGCAACGCATGCACCACGGCAACGTGCGCGTCAGCATCATCGACGCCGACTTCGTCAACGGCTCTGACTACGCCATCCTGTCCAAGGCGGCCAAGAGCTTCCTGGGCAAGGTCGGCGCCCGTTCGCTGGCCGCGCGCGGTGAAGGCGACAAGCGCAAGGAACAGACCGTGTCCGACTTCCGCGAAGCCATGCAATGGCTGCGCAGTGAAGCCGACCGCAGCATCTCGAAGCAGCGCTATAAGGGCCTGGGCGAAATGAACCCGGAACAGCTGTGGGAAACCACGATGGACCCGAAGGTGCGCCGCCTCTTGCGCGTGCAGATCGAAGACGCCATCGCGGCGGACGAAGTCTTCACCACGCTGATGGGCGACGACGTGGAACCGCGCCGCAACTTCATCGAGACGCACGCGCTGTCGGCGGGCAATATCGACGCTTGATGCGGCGCTTGCTGGATCCGTTGCACGGGTAAATGCTTCCCGGGAGCGCCGGGGTTCGTGAAAGGGGCTGCCTACGCAGCCCTTTTTCTTTGGCGCGGGATGTCTCGGCGCGCGCAGCAACGTCCGTCAGTATTGCTATTGAGAATAAATCTCAGTAAACTTTCGCCACTTTCAACCCGCTGGCGGCCGTGCGCCACGGCCAGCAAGCACGTGCCAGGCGAGCGCGTGCAAAAAGAGAATCGCAGCATGAGCCGTACGCCCACGCTGGCGTCAAGCCGCAGTGACTCTGCCTCCGACACCAACAACGAAAGCGCGATCGCCAAGGCCTACGCGCGCTGGCGGCTGCCCCTGCTGCGCGGGCTGGCCCGTTTCAAGCACAGCATCGGCAGTGCCGAAGACGCGTTGCATGACGGTGTCGTCAAATGGGTAGCTGCCGATCCGGCGCTGACCTCCCCCGATGAGCAAGGCGCCTACCTGCGCAAAACGGTGCTGAACGGCGTGGCCGATGAGTTCCGGGACCGCCAGGCAGGCCGGCGCTTGCAGACCGTGAGCTACGACGAGGCGGCGGACGAAGGGCAGACATTGATGGCGGGCGATTCTTCATGTCCGATGCACGCGGCCGCCCATCAGCAGCGGCTGGCGCGTTTGGCCGAGGCCATGCAGGAGCTGCCCGAACGCCAGCGAGAAGCCTTCGTGCTCAGCCGTTTCGATGGGTTGACGCAGGACGAGGTTGCTGCCCGCATGCAGATCTCGCGGCGCATGGTGGTCAAGCATCTGGCGCGGGCCATCGCCTACTGCGAGGTCCGGGTGCACTATGCTACGGCTGCGCAGATGCATCAGTTGCATCGGCCTGCCGCCGATCAGCGCGGCGACGACCATCCAGATACCTGCGACGCCATCCGCTGATGAACGCTTCTTCTACCCCCGCGCTGCCCGATCCGCTTGCCTTGCACGAGGCGGCGGCGCAATGGCTCGTGCGCCGCCAGGATGCTAGCTGGTCGGCCGAGGATGAGCGCGAGCTGGACGCATGGCTTGCCGCCGAACCCGCGCACCGACACGCGTTCGAGCAGGTGTCGCGCACGTGGCAGGATCTGTCGCAAGTGCCGCGCCCCGCACTGGCTTCCGATGCGCAATCGTTGCGCGACCGTCGCAATCCTCCGCAGGCGTCAGCGCCCCCGGCCTCGCGGCGCGGCCCTGCCCATCCGGGGATATGGCAGACGCTGCTGGGCCAGCCGGTGTTTGCGAAGGCATGCGCCGTCGTGTGCGCAACAGTGGTGCTGGGCGGCGGCTACGCCTGGTATCGCTGGGACAACACGCCGGACTATGTGCTCAACGTGGCCACCGCCGCGGGCGAGACGCGGCAGGTGGATCTGCCTGATGGTTCCCATGTTTCGCTCAATGTCAGCAGCACGCTTCAGGTGCGCTATTACCCGCGCCGCCGTGAGCTGGTGCTGGACCAGGGCGAAGGCTACTTTGACGTCGCGCCCGACGCGGGCCGCCCCTTTACCGTGGATGCGCGCGATAGCCGTATCACTGTGGTCGGCACGGCTTTTAATGTGCGCAACGCGCCTGATGAAGTCATCGTCAAGGTGTTGCACGGGCGCGTGCGCGTGCAACCTGATCGGACCCATGCTGGCGCCGAAGTCATGCTGACGCGCGAAGAAGGCGTTGCCGTCGATACGCGCAAAGCCACTTACTATCCTGTGGCGGCGGTGCCCGATAGCGTGGGGGGATGGCGCACCGGTCGCCTCGTGTACCGGCGCACGCCCCTGGGCGAAGTGGCGCAGGAGATCTCGCAATATGTGGGCAAGCCCGTTCAACTGGACAGCCCCAGCTTGAAATCCCTGCCCGTCTCGGGGTTCGCGACGACGAGCGCGCCCGCCCCCTTTCTGGAAGCGCTGCCTGATCTGCTGCCTGTGCAGGTTCGGCGCACCGCCGACGGCGGCTATCTGATCGTGGGCCGCTGAAGGATCCCCGACGGGGCCGCAGGCGAAATTTTTTTATGACACGGGTTCTCAGTTCAGCTCCCCAATCCGTTTACTCCTGCAAGGCCGGTATCGATTGATCCGGTCAACCAGGATGGAGCGGGAATGGGACGGGGAAGCATTAAGGGCGGGTTGATCTGCCGCGCATTGAGCACGGGCGTGCGGGCAAAGACCTTGCCGGTGTCGGTGGCCGCCGCGTTGGCCGCGTTGGCGCTGGCCGCGCCGGCGGCGCAGGCGGCCCAGGCATCACAGCAGGCGGCACAGCGGGACTTCAGCATTACGGCGCAGCCGCTGGATGACGCCCTACGGCTGTTTTCAGAACAATCGCAGCATCAGGTGCTGTTTGATGAAGCGGCCGTCGCCGGGCAACGCGCAGCGGCCGTCAATGGACGCTACGCCCCGCGTGAGGCGCTGGACCGCTTGCTGGGCGGCACCCAGGTCCGCGTCAATGGCGACCGGGCTAACGTGTTCACGTTGACGCCCATCAACGCGCCTTCGGCCTCGTCAAGCGGCGCCGTGACGCTACCGGCGGTGACGGTCAGCGGCGGCGCGTTGCGCGACCCGACCACCGAACAGACGGGTTCGTACACCAGCGGTGCGCTCACGATGAGCAAGATGACGCAGTCGATTCGCGAAACGCCGCAGTCGGTCAGCGTGATCACGCGCCAACAATTGGACGACCGGAATCTGACCACGCTGGACGAAGCCTTGGCGCAGACGACCGGCGTGACCAAGACGCCGCGCAATTTCGGCAACCACAAATTCTCGATCCGTGGCTTCACGGTGGACGACAACAACTATCTGGTCGATGGCGTGGCGGGCATCGTGTATGCACCCGTGGGCTGGTTGCCGATCGACACAGCGGTGTTCGACCGGGTGGAAGTGCTGCGCGGCGCGGGCGGCATGATGCTGGGCTCGGCCGATCCCAGCGGGGCGATCAACATGGTGCGCAAGCGGCCTCGCGGCGAAGCGCATCTGGACTTCTCCGCCACCGCAGGGTCCTGGGACAACTACCGTACGGAAATCGACGCCGGCGGGCCGATCAATGCCGCAGGCACCCTACGCGGCCGCGTGGTTACGGCCTACCAGGACCGCCATTATTTCTATAGCGGCACCCAGTCGAAAACCCCGCTGCTCTATGGCGTGATTGACGCGGATCTGGGGCAGGACACGATGTTGACCTTCGGTGCGCGGCATCAGGCGGCCGACACGGATGGCTACTGGCTTTTCGGCTTGCCACGCTACACGGACGGTGGCGCGCTGGATGTGTCGCGCTCGACATCGCTGATCCAGGATTGGAACCGTCAGAAAGGGAAAGTGGACGAAGTGTTCGCCGAAGCCGAACACCGCTTCAACAAAGACTGGAAGGCGCGCCTGTCGCTCAATCACACGGAAGTGGACCTGGACCAGCGCGTCGCGATTCCGGTTGGGGGCGTGGACCGCGCGACGGGCGTGGGATCGAGCTTCTACACGATCTATTTCAACAATGCGCATGTCAAAAGCGATGGGCTGGACCTGAACACCACGGGCAGCTTCCAGGCGCTGGGCGGCACGCATCAGGTGCTGGTGGGTGCGAGCTGGTCGCGTCAACGCGTGAGCCAGAATTCGGCAAGCCTGGACGCCGACACACCCATCGACATCTACAACCCCGACCATGCTTCCATTGCCCGTCCTGCGCGTCCGGCTTGGGACACGAAAGATATCTCGCGCATGGAGCAGTCGAGTTTGTACGGCAGCACTCGGCTACAGCTGGCCGACCCGCTGCATCTTCTGCTGGGCGGCAAGTTCAGCTGGTTCAAATACCGCTCCCACGATGTCCTGACGGGTGAAACGAGCCGGGACTACGAACAGAAGCATGAATTCACGCCGTACGCGGGGCTGGTGTACGACCTGAATGACCAATGGTCCGTCTATACCAGCTATGCGGACACCTATCAGCCGCAAAGTTCTTATGTAACGGCTTCGGGCAAACCGCTGGACCCGTCCATCGGCGCCAACTACGAGGCCGGCGTCAAGGGCGAACTCTACGACGGGCGCCTGAATGTGTCGGCGGCGGTCTTTGCAGTCAAGAAATCCGGCATCGCGGTGGAAGACCTGGCCAGCGCCGGCAATTGCCCCGGCTCACTGGCCTCGACGCTTTGCTATCGCAACGGCGGCACGCTGCGTAGCAAGGGCTTCGAGCTTGAGGCCAGCGGGGAACTCGCACCCGGTTGGCAGTTGATGGCGGGCTATACCTACGTCACCAGCCGCGATGATGAAGGCGAGACGATCAGCGCCGAGACACCACGCCATCTGTTCCGCCTGTCCACCAACTACCAGTTCCCCGGCCGCTGGAACGCGTTTTCGGTCGGGGGCGGTGTGTCGGCGCAGAGCGGCTATTCGTATCCCGCCTATGACGATACGTCGGTGCGCATGGGCGCGCCTGGCCGGGCGGTGTGGGATTTGCGCGCGGGCTACCGGATCGACAAGCATTGGAGCCTGGCGCTGAATGTGGCCAACGTATTCGACAAACACTACTACAGCATGGTGAGCCAGATCCGCCGTGGCAACCACTATGGTGAACCGCGCAATGTCATGGTGACGCTGCGCGGCACGCTGTGAACACATCCGTCGGCAAGGCAGGATGCGATGGCGTGAACAGGATCGGGGGAATGGCATGAAGCCGGGCTTTCGCCTGAGCATGTCGTGGCTGCACACATGGTGCGGCCTGACTTGCGGCTGGCTGTTGTGCGCCATTTTCCTGACCGGCACGCTGAGTGTCTTTCGCGAACCCATCACCCGTTGGATGCAGGCGGGGCCGGCGGAGCAAGCCGAGCAAGGCGATGAGACGCAGACCCGCCTGTGGCTCGCGCGCGCCATGCAGGAACTGTCGACGCGCGCTCCTGACGCGAACGCCTGGCATGTCATGCCCCCGATGCTGCCCGGGTGGCCGGCTCAGCTGTCGTGGCGCGCGCGTGACGGATCCGCTCACGAGCTCTGGCTCGACGCTCGCAGTGGCCTTGTACAGCCGCCGCCTTCCGTTCGCCAGACGGAAGGCGGGCGTCATTTCATGTCCTTTCACTACATGCTGCACGGCGGCCTGCCGGGGTATTGGCTGGTCGGTTTGATTTCCATGGGCATGATGGTCGCGCTGGTGTCTGGCGTGGTCGTGCACAAGCGCATCTTCAAAGACTTCTTCACTTTCCGGCCGGGCAAGGGCCAGCGCAGCTGGCTGGACGCGCACAATGCCACCGCAGTCCTTGGGCTGCCGTTTCTGTTCATGATCGGCTACACGGGGCTGGCCTTTTTTTACGTGAGCTATATGCCCTGGCCGTTGCACGCGGCGTATGGCGGTGATGCGGGCGCGTACCGGCGTTATCAGGCAGAGCTCGCGCCCCGCGAGGCCGCTGCGCAGATCGCCGAGCCGGGCAGCGCCGCGCTGCCGGAACTGTATCCCTTGTTGGTGAAGGCGCAAGCCTTGACGGGCCAGGACGCAGCACAGGTCACGATCGAACATCCAGGCCAGGCGCGCAGCGTCGTGCTGGTGCAGGGTCGCAAGCCGCTGGCCAGCAATGCGGGGGGCTTGTTGACCGAGGACAGTCAAGTGGCATTTTCCGCAAGCGACGCCGCAGTATTGCGCGTGCTGCCCGCGCATCCCGATGGGGTCGCCGCCAAGCACGTGCACGAAACGATCGAAACGTTGCACAAGGCCAGCTTTGGAGGATGGACCATCAAGTGGTTGTACTTTTTCAGCGGCTTGATGGGTTCGGCCATGATTGCGACGGGAACGGTGCTTTACGCCGTCAAGCGCAGAAAGAAAAACGAACATGAATTCGGCCGCGCGACCGCTACGTTCTACCGCGCGGTCGAGGCCTTCAACGTGGCCGCGCTGGCGGGTATTGCGCTGGCAAGCATTGCTTATTTCTATGGCAATCGATTGCTACCCATCTCGTTGCCGGATCGCAGCGCCTGGGAGATCCGGGTGTTCTTTGCCGTTTGGAGTGCAGCATTGGCGCATGCGTGGTGGCGCGCGCCGCGTCGTGCCTGGATCGAGCAACTGGCGCTTGCCGCCGTGCTGTGCCTGAGTTTGCCGTTATTGAACTGGGCCACGACGGGGCAGCATCTTGTGCGCTATGCGCAGCACGGCCAGGGCTTGCAGGCGGGGGTGGAAATCACCGCCATCGCGTTCGGCCTGGTCTTGATCTACGTAGTCGGCCGGTTGCGGCGGCATTGGGCGACGGCGCCTTCTGCTCCGGCCCGGCAGCCCCCTGCCCCGCCGGCTGGCGGCAAGACCGCTGGCCACCGCTGGCAGGTGGCCAGCCGCGTACTGGCCGCAAGCGTGGGTGGCTATCTGGTGTCCGCCTTGGCAATGTCGGCGCTGGCGTTGGCTTTTCCTGCGCTGGCTGGCGGCTCGCGGTCTGTGGGGGTGCTGACCGGCACCTTGAGCAGTTTTGTGCTGTACACCGCGATTGCCGTCGGCGTGTTTGCAGCCCGCAGCGCGTGGCGGGCGTGGGGCTGGCTAACGTTGGCAGGGGCGGTATGCGGCGTGCTGGTCCTGGGCTTTCAACCGTGACCCGCGGTGCGCCGGGTCGGTGTCCAGCCGCTGAAGCAAACCGAGCAATACCTGGAACAGTCCTTATATAGCAGGCGGCGCCTGCCGCCCCGACCGCGCCTTCAAATCCGCCATCTCTTCATTCATCAGCTGATGCGCATACCGTGAGAACACGCTGACCAGCCGCGTACGCGTGTGATACGGCGGGTACAGCAGCGCCACCGTCACCGGGACCGACGGGCTGAACGGGCGCACCTCGACGCCGTTGGCCTCGTATTCCTCGCGCGCGGCCAGCGGGTTGATCAGCGCCACGCCCAGCCCCGCGCCCACCAGCGCGCATACCGATGAACCGAGGCCGGCTTCGGCGACCGTCTGCCGTTCGACCTTGGCGGCCTTGAAGACGGCGTCGATCTTTTCGCGCAAGGGCGTCGCGCTGGGAAAGGCGATGAAGGGTTCGCCTGCGAAGTCGGCGGGCTTCAATTTTTTGAGCTTGGTCAGCCGGTGCCCCTTGGGCAGCACCGCGACGCAGCTCATGGTCAGCACGGGTTCGACCTGGATGCCCGGGCTGTCAGCCGACAGCATCGCCAGGCCGGTGTCGCAAAAGCCGGAGCTGATCCAGTTGTGCACCGCGCTGGCGTTGCCGGAGTGGATGGAGACCATCACGTCCGGGTACTCGGTCTTGAACGCGGCAACGATGCGCGCCAGGATGCCGCCGGCCAGGCGCGGCATGGCGGCCACGCTCAGGCGGCTGGCGCTGAACGAGCGGATGCTGGCGGCTGCCGACTCCAGGCCCGCCAGGCCGATGAAGGTCTTTTCGACCTCCTGAAAAAAGCGCGCGCCGTCCTGTGTGGGGCTCAGCCGGCTGCCATTGCGGTCGAACAAAGGAAACTGGGTGATCGCTTCCAATTGCGCAATTAAGCGGCTAACGTGCGGCTGCGAGGTATGTACGCGCCGCGCGGCGGCCGTCATCGAGCCGGTCATCATGACGGCCCGAAATGCCTCAATGTGTCTTAAGCCCATCCGTGGAATGGCCATATCAAATCCGTATAGAGGAATACCTGATTGGAACTGGATAAAACCATACTGCTAGTTGATACTTTTTGCCAGCCGCGGGGCTCATCGCGGGACGCGGCGGCCGCCGGATTTTCTGGTGCCGCTGATCGACATTACAAACACGCGCCGCATGCACGGCGCCAAGGGATTCAGATGAAAGCATTTGCCGCGATTTCGGTTGCTGCCGCCTTGCTGGGCAGCGCCGCCACCGCTCACGCCGAAGGCCCCAGCCGCCTGGACAAGATTCGCGAAACGGGGGTGATCACCATTGGCCACCCCGAAACCTCGGTTCCCTTCGCGTACCTGGACGGCAACCAGAAGCCCATCGGTTACACCGTGGAAATCTGCCAGGAAGTCGCACAGTACGTGAAAGCCGCGCTGAAGCTGCCCAAGCTGGAAGTGCGCTACAACCCGACGACGTCCGCCACGCGTATCCCGCTGCTGGCCAACGGCACCATCGACCTGGAATGCGGCAACACCACCAATAACCTTGACCGCCACAAGCTGGTGTCGTTCGCGCCCACGACCTTCGTGGCGCAGGTGGTGCTGGTGGCACGCAAGGACGGCGGCGTGGATCCCAACAACCTGGAATCGTTCAAGGGCAAGACCATTGCCGCGCAAGCCGGCGGCCAGACGTTCCGCCTGATCTCGGGCCTGAACGCCAAGGGCAACCTGGGCATCACGATGGCGCCGACGAAGGATACCGCCGAGACGATCCTGATGGTGGAATCGGGCCGCGCCGCCGGTTCGGCCAACGATGACGGCATCGCCTACGGCGCCGTCGCGTCGTCGAAGAACCCGGATGCGTTCATTATCGGCAAGAAGGGCCTGGAAATGGCGCCCTACGGCATCATGGAACCCAAGGACGACCCCGCCTTCAAGAAGGTGGTGGACGACGCCGTGGTGGACCTGATCAAGACCGGTAAGGTCGCGGCCATCTACGACAAGTACTTCAATTCGCCGATTCCCCCCAAGCAGATCAACCTGAAGTATCCGATGAGCGACGCGCTCAAGCGCGCG
>CAJYKY010000161.1 GCA_913775005.1 uncultured Achromobacter sp. | reverse complement strand
GCCTGGTGCTGGGTCTGGGCTATATCTTCTTTTTCAACAGCCTGATGAACCCGCTGAACGTGTTGTACGGCACGATGCCCTTGCTGGTGCTGTGCACCGTCGTGCACTTCTACACCAGCGCGCATCTGACGGCGGCTACCGCGCTGAACGCGTTGGACCCGGAGTTCGAGGCGGCGTCCGCCTCGCTGAAAGTGCCGCGCATGACGACGTTCCTGCGGGTCACCTTGCCGATGTGCCTGCCCGCCGCGCTGGATGTGGCGCGCTACCTGTTTGTTTCCGCCATGACGACCGTGTCGGCCGTGGTGTTCCTGTATAGCCCTTCCACGGTACTGGCCGCCGTAGCGGTGCTGAACATGGATGACGCCGGCTTCATCGGCCCGGCTGCCGCCATGTGCACCGTGATCATGGCCAGCTCTGCCGTTGCGGCCCTGGTGCTGTATCTGGCCAGCCGCGCCCTGGTGGCGCGCAGCCAGGCCTGGCGCCGTCCGGTGGCGGCTTGACCGATTTTTTCTAGGATGACCCTCATGACTGTTTCTTCCTTGCCCGTGCAACTGGAAGCCGTGATCTTCGACTGGGCCGGCACGCTGGTCGACTTCGGCTCGTTCGCGCCCACCAAGGTATTCGTGGATGCGTTTTCGCAGTTCGGCATGGACGTCTCGCTCAAGCAGGCCCGCGGCCCCATGGGCATGGGCAAGTGGGATCACATCCGCACCTTGTGCGACCAGCCCGACATCGCCCGCCAGTACCAGGCGCAGTTCGGCCGCCTGCCCACTGATGACGATGTCACCGCCATCTACGAACGCTTTCTGCCGATGCAGATGGAGAAGGTGGCGCAGTATTCGGCCGCCATCCCCGGTGCGGCGGAACTGCTGCGCGCGCTGCGCCAGCGCGGTTTGAAGATTGGTTCGTGCTCCGGCTACCCCGACAGCGTGATGCGCCGCGTGGTCGAGCGCGCCGCCTCGGAAGGCCTTGAGCCCGACTGCATTGTGGCCAGCGACGACGTGCCGCGTGCGCGCCCGGCCCCGGCCATGGCATTGAAGAACGTGATCGAACTCGGCTTGGCGGATGTGGCCGGTTGCATCAAGGTTGACGACACGGCCCCGGGCATCGAAGAGGGCCGCCGCGCCGGCATGTGGTCGGTGGGCCTGCTGCTGTCGGGCAACGCGGCGGGCTTGACGCTGGACGAATACCTGAGCCTGGATGACGCCGGGCGGGATCTTGCCCGCGCCGATGCGCACCGCGAACTGTCGCCCGCCGCGCCGCATTACCTCATCGACACGGTGGCGGATCTTCCCGCCGTGATTACCGACATCGAAGCGCGCCTGGCGCAAGGCCAACGACCGTGACCTAGCGCTTTCCGTCTGACCCCGCCAGACGTTTCCTGAACCGCTTTACCCGCACCGCAGCCGGCAGCCGCCGGCCGTGGGGGCGGCCTTCACCCTTTTTTTGCACTTCCGCCTTTTTACGGCTCACCCACGGAGTTCCTCATGAATCGCTACAAGCTGCTTGCACTGGCCGCCGCCCTGACGGGCGTAATGGGCGCCGCGTCCGCCGAGACCACCTTGACGGTCTACACGGCCCTGGAAGCCGACCAGATCAAGGCCTATCAGGCTGCCTTTGAAAAGGCCAATCCGGACATCAAGATCCAGTGGGTGCGCGACTCCACCGGCATCATCGCCGCCAAGCTGCTGGCCGAAAAAAGCAACCCCAAGGCCGACGTGGTCTGGGGCCTGGCCGGCACCGCGCTGGGCCTGATGGACAAGGAAGGCATGCTGCAACCCTACGCCCCCAAGGGCCTGGACCAGATCGCCGCCAACATGCGCGACGCCAAGGCCGAACCCACCTGGGTCGGCATGGACGGCTACGCGGCCGCCATCTGCTTCAACACCATCGAAGCCGAAAAGCAGAAGCTGCCCAAGCCCACGTCTTGGCAGGACCTGACCAAGCCGGTCTATGCCGGCAAGATCGTCATGCCGAACCCGGCATCCTCGGGCACGGGCTTCCTGGACGTCAGCGCCTGGTTGCAGATCTTCGGTGAAGAAAAGGGCTGGGCCTACATGGACGCCCTGCACAAGAACATCGGTTCCTACACGCACTCGGGCTCCAAGCCGTGCAACATGGCAGCCGCAGGCGAGTTTCCGATTGGCGTGTCGTTTGACTACCGCGCCGCCAAGCTGAAGGCCGACGGCGCGCCGGTGGAAGCCGTATTCCCCTCGGAAGGGCTGGGCTGGGAAGTGGAAGCCACGGCCATCATGAAGGGCACCAAGAACCTGGAAGCTGCGCGCAAGCTGGCTGACTTCTCGGCCAGCCGTGAAGCCAACGAGCTGTACAAGGCCAACTTCGCGGTGCTGGCGATTCCGTCCATCGCTACGGTCAACCCCAACCTGCCGGCCGACCTGACCTCGCGCATGATCAAGAACGACTTCGTGTGGGCAGCGACCAATCGCGAGCGCATCATCGCTGAATGGACCAAGCGGTACGACGGCAAGTCGGAACCCAAGAAGAAGTAAGGCGCGGCCGGCCATGAAAACTTACGACGTAATCGTGGTGGGCGCGGGCATGCTTGGCATCGCCCACGCCTGGGCCGCCGCCAAGCGCGGCCTGTCGGTGGCGGTGATTGAACGCAGCCGTCAGGCGCACGGCGCCACGATCCGCAACTTCGGGCAGGTCATTGTGACGGGCCAGGCGCCCGGCATGATGCTGTCGCACGCGCAGCAAGCGCGCGAGCTGTGGTTGGATCTGGCCGGCAAGGCGGGCTTTCACGTGCGTGCCAATGGCGCGCTGGTGCTGGCCCGCAACGCGGACGAGGCCGCGGTGTTGCAGGAGTTCGCCGACACGCGCCTCTTGCAGGAAGGCTACCGCGCCAACCTGATGTCGGCGCGCGAGGTGGCTGGCCTGTACGGCGGCCAGCTTGCGCACCATAGCCTGGCGCTGCGCGGCCATGACGACCTGCAAATCTATTCCCGCGAGGCCTTGCCTGCCATCACGGCGTATCTTGCCGAGGCGTTGGGCGTCACCTTCATTACCGGTACGCTGGCGCGCGCCGTGGAAAATGGGCTGGTCGGCACGACGGCGGGCGACTTCCAGGGCAAGCATGTGTTCGTCTGCCCCGGGCATGATTACCTGACGCTGCTGCCGGAACGCTTCGCGCCGCTGAATCTGGAGGTGACGCGCTTGCAGATGCTGCGCGCGGCGTTCGAAACGAACCCCATCGCGCTGGACCGCCCCGTGCTGACGGGCTTGTCCTGCGTGCATTACGGCGCGTTCTCGGACTTGCCCACGGCGCAGGCGCTGCGCGAGGTGATCCAGGCCCGCACGCCGATGCTGCTGGAAAACGGCATCCATCTGCTGATCAGCCCCACGCCCACGGGCGAGCTGATCATCGGCGATTCGCACCGTTATGGGCAGGATGCTTTCCCGTTCAATGACGAGGCCGTCGACAACGCCATGCTGGATTTGGCATCGCAGGCGCTGGGCGCGCGGCTGCGCGTGCTGGAGCGCTGGCAGGGCGTGTATGGCACGCATGGCCCGGCACCGTTTTCGGTGATGCCGGTGGACGCGGCAACGACGGTGGCCGTCATGCATTCGGGCGTGGGCATGACGGTGGGCCTGGCGATTGGCGAACGCACGGTGGCAGCGGCGATTGAATAGGCTGCGGCGTCACGTAAAACAAAAGGGCCTCGCGGATGAACGCGAGGCCCTTTTTTTTAGCGGGAAGTTCGA
>CAJYKY010000160.1 GCA_913775005.1 uncultured Achromobacter sp. | reverse complement strand
GGGCGTGGACGAGGCGACGCGCGCCGCCTGGCGTGCGCGCGGCATCATCTGAAAAGGAAGGCCATGAGCGAACCGAGCGCAAGCCGCAAGAAGCTGTACATCCAGGACGTCGCGCCCCGGGACGGCTTCCAGAACGAAAAGCAGTTCATCGAAACGCAGGACAAGATCGACTTCATCAACGCCTTGTCGCAAAGCGGCTTCGCGAAGATCGAGGCCACGTCCTTCACGTCGCCCAAGGCGATTCCGGCGCTGCGCGATGCCGAAGTCGTCATGCATGAAATCCAGCGCAACCCGGACGTGATCTACACGGTGCTGGTGCCTAATGTGCGCGGCGCGCAGCGGGCGCTGGAATGCAACGTGGACGAGGTCAACCTGGTGATGTCCGTCAGCGAGACCCACAACCGCGCCAATCTGCGCATGACGCGGGAGCAATCGTTCGAGCAGCTGAGCGATGTGGTGAACGTCGTGCGCGGCAGCCGGGTGGCCATCAACGTGTCGCTGTCGACGGTGTTTGGTTGTCCGATGGAAGGCGACATCAACACCTTTGATGTGCTGGAACTGGTGGGGCGCTTTGCGGCGCTGGGCGTGGACGGGGTGACGCTGTGCGACACCACGGGCATGGCGTATCCCACGCAGGTCGGCAAGATCGCGCGCGAGGTGCGCAAGCTGTTTCCGGACCTGACGACGACGCTGCACTTTCACAACACGCGCGGCATGGCGCTGGCCAACACGCTGGCGGCGCTGGAGGCGGGCATCGACCGCTTTGATGCGTCGCTGGGCGGGCTGGGCGGCTGCCCTTACGCGCCGGGTGCGAGTGGCAATGTCTGTACAGAAGAACTGGTGCACATGCTGGAGTTGATGGGCTATGACACCGGCGTGGACCTGACGCGCATCCTGGGCATTGCGGCAACCTTGCCCGCCCTGGTGGGGCATGACATTCCCAGCCAGATCCTGAAAGCGGGGCCACGGCTGACCTTGCATCCGGCGCCGGATTCCGTGCGCTGACCGGGGCGGCGGTGTGCTAATTTTCCACACACGCCGCCACGTCCCGGAACGCCGCCATGCTGAAATTCGCCGCCAACTTGTCGATGATGTATCAGGAGCATGCGTTCCTGGACCGCTATGCCGCCGCGGCGTCTGATGGTTTTACCGGTGTGGAATGCATGTTTCCGTACGAGGAGCCCGCCGCCTTCGTGCGCGAACGCATGGATGCGGCCGGCGTGTCGCAGGTGCTGTTCAACGCGCCGCCGGGTGTCGCCACGCGCGGTGAGCGCGGGCTGGCCGCTTTGCCTGGCCGGCAGGCGGAATTTCAGGCGGGTATTGAGCAGGCGCTGGCGTATGCCACCACGCTGTCTTGTCCCAACCTGCACGTGATGGCGGGCATTGCCCCGCCCGACGCAGCGCGCGAGGCGTTGCTGGACTGCTACTACCAGAACTTGGACTGGGCGGCGCGCCAGGCGCGGTCAGCGGGTGTGACTGTGCTGATCGAACCGATCAACACGCGCGACATCCCCGGTTATTTTCTGAATCGCCAGGATGATGCGCACGCGGTTGTGCAGGCGGTGAACGCGTCCAACCTGAAAGTGCAGATGGACCTCTACCACTGCCAGATCGTCGAAGGCGACGTCACTGAAAAGCTGCGTCAGTATCTGCCGACGGAACGGGTGGGGCATTTGCAGATCGCTGGCGTGCCGTTGCGGCAGGAGCCGGATCGCGGCGAACTGGATTACGGCTGGGTGTTCAGCGTGCTGCGCGAATTGGGCTACAAGGGCTGGATCGGTTGCGAATACCGGCCGGCTGGTGCGACATCGGCGGGCTTGCGCTGGTTGAATGCGGCGCGCGCGTAATGGTCTGCGTGCGGGAGATGTGGTAATAAGTCCCCCATTCGAATGCGACATCGAGGACACCCGGTCATGAGCAGAAGTTTTATGCAGCGCGCCGCGCGCGCCATCACGTTGGCGGCTGCCGCGCTGTGCGTGGCGTTGCCGGCGGTAGCGGCGGCGGAACCGGCCGCAGGGCAAGCGGCCGTGCAGCCCGTGGCGCAGTCATCCACTGCCTACCCGAACCGTCCGATCCGCTGGCTGGTGCCGTTCAGCGCGGGCGGGGGCAGCGATCTGGCAACGCGTATCGTGGCCAAGCATGTCAGCGCGTCGCTGGGGCAGCCGGTCGTGGTGGAAAACCGCCCGGGCGCGGCCACCATTGTTGCCGCGCAGGAAACGGCGCGCGCCGAACCTGACGGCTACACGCTGATGACGGCGGGCATGAGCACGCTGGCGCTGAACCCGTCCTTGTACAAGAACCTGCCGTACGACCCGTTCCGCAATTTGTCGATGGTGTCCACGCTGGTCAACCTGCCCATCGTGCTGGTGGCGTCTCCCAAGTCCGAACTGGACAACATGACCGAGGTCATGATGTTCCTGCGTGGCGGCAAGGATGCCAGCTACGCGTCGCTGGGCGTCGGTAGCCCGCATCATCTGGCGATGGAATTGTTCTTGCAGACCTTCGGCGGCAGCGCCACGGCCATTCCGTATAAGGGTACGCCGCCCGCCTTGCAGGACGTGGCGGCGGGGGTTGTGCCGCTGATGATGGCCGACCTGGCCGCCGCGCGTCCGCTGATCCAGGCGGGCAAGCTGCGCGCCATTGCCGTGCCGGCGGCCGAGCGGTCGGCCTTGCTGCCCGACGTGCCTACGTTTGGTGAGGCGGGTGCGTACCCGCTGGAAGCGGCCGCCTGGCAAGGCGTGGTGGCGCCCGCAAGAACGCCGAAACCCATCGTGAACCAGGTCAGCGCCGCCATCGTCGCCGCGTTGAAATCGCCAGAGGTGATCAAGCAGCTGAGCCTGCAAGGCATGGAACCGTCCGGCAGCACGCCAAATGATTTCTTCGACTACGCGACAGCCGAGCGTGACCGCTGGGGCGCGGTGATCCGCGCAAAGGGAATTTCGGCGGAATGAGGGCGGGCGCTACTCGCGCGCCGCTGCTTTCGCCTTCACTTTCTTGGACGTCTTGGCGCCGCGCTGCGCTGTCGCAGCGCAGCCGGCGGACGCGATGATGATGCCGCCAATCGCCAGCCACTGCGTCTGCGTCAGGTGTTCGTTCAGCACAATGACCCCCGCCAGCGCGCCCATCGCCGGTTCCATGCTGAGCAGCACGCCAAAGGTCTTTTGCGGCAGCCGCCGCAGCGCAATCATCTCCAGCGAATACGGCAGCGCGCTGGACAGAATGCCCACGCCAATGCCCGCCAGGATCAGCTTGGGATCCAGCAAGGCCATGCCCGCGTGCGCCACCCCCACCGGCAACGCCACAAAGGTGGCGGCCAGCAACCCTAGCGACGTCGCCTGCCCGCCGTGGACGTTGCCCGCCATCTTGCCGAAGATGATGTACAGCGCCCAGCACACCGCCGCCGCCAACGCATAGGCGATGCCGGTGGGATCCAGATCATGAATGGACTGGCCGGTGGGAATCAGCAGCACCAGCCCCGCCAGCGCGCAGCCGATCCAGACAAAGTCGATGGCCCGCCGCGACAGCACCACGGCCAGCGTCAACGGCCCGGTGAACTCGATGGCAATCGCCACGCCCAGCGGCAAGGTCCGCAGCGCCATGTAGAACAGCAGGTTCATTGTCGCCAGCGTCACGCCATACAGCGCGATCTTGGCGGCGTTCTGCCGGGTCAACGCAAAACGCCAGGGGCGCCAGAACGCAATCAGGATGATCGCGCCGATGACGATACGGTAAGCCGTGGTGCCTTGCGCGCCCACTTCGGGAAACAGGGACTTGGCAAACGAGGTGCCGATGCACAGCGACGCCATCGCCCCGATGAGCGACAGCGTGGGTAGCAGGGTGGATGTCGAGGCGTTCTGCCCGGAGTTCAAGGTGGCGGCGGTCATGGAACGAAATCGAAACGGAGTTCAAGGCGCCAGCGTGGCGGCCGTGGAGTAGAGCACATACAGCGCCAGGCCGAGCATGATGGCGCCCAGCAAGCCTTGCTGCATCCGCAAAAACCACGGGTTGCGGCCCACCCAGTTCCGGATGCGCGACGCGCCGTAGGCAAAGCAGCTGCCGTAAGGCAGGCTGAGAATCTTCATGGTGATGCCCAGCACCAGCATCTGCACCCACACCGGCCCGTTCTCGGGCGAGGTGAATTGCGGCAGGAAGGCGATCATGAACAGCAGCACCTTGGGGTTCAGCAGATTGGTCATGAAGCCCTGCCAGAACGCATCGCGGGCATCGCCGGGACGCGCGGCCAGTGACACATCGGCCGAGCGCGCGCAGCGGATCATCGCCTTGATGCCCAGGTATCCCAGGTACAGACCGCCCGCCGCCTTGATCGCCACGAACAGGGTCGGAAACGCTTGCAGCACCGACGCCAGCCCCAGCACCACGGCCGGCACCTGGATGAAGCCGGCCGCCACATTGCCCAGCACGCTATGGAAGGCGGGGCGGAACCCCTGGGTCATGCCGCGCGACAGGGTCAGCGCCATGTCGGGGCCGGGCGTGAGTTTCAGCGCGGCGTCGGCGGCAAGGAAAAGCAGGAAAAGCTGAAGCGAGGGCATTGCAGGAAACGGCGGGGAAGGCCCACGGCGCGGGCGGAGGGTTCTCAGTGTAAGCAAGCGCGCTGACGGTTTCCTGCGTCCGGAATGGAATAAATGAAGTTTCCCGTCGATTTTGGGGGCGGTTCATGGTGCGGCCAAGATTAGAATCTGCCGGTGGCGGGTTTGCGTTAGATTCCGGAGCCGGTTTCGATTGCGCTTTCGCCGCCACTCGCCCTGATTCCCCGCGTTCCGAGACCCCCATGGAACTAGACGACTTTGACCTTCAAATCCTGCAAAGCTTGCAGGAAGACAACCAGCGCACCAGCCAGGAGGTGGCGCAGCGCGTGAACCTGTCGCCCGTGTCTTGCCTGCGCCGCATGAAGCGCTTGCGCGAATCGAAGGTGGTGACGGCCGACGTGTCGGTGGTGGACCCTGCCGCCGTCGGGCGCGGCATCATGATGGTGGTGCTGGTGTCGCTGGAAAGCGAACGCGCCGACAAGCTCGACCTGTTCAAGCGCGCGATGCAGGGCGCTCCCGAGATCATGCAGTGCCTGTCGGTGACGGGCGAAGTGGACTTCGTGCTGACCCTGACGATGGCCGACATGGCCGAATACGAAGTCTTCGCCCAGCGTCACTTCTGGGGCAACCCGAACGTCAAGCGGTTCTCGACCCTGGTGGTGATGAACCGCGTGAAGAATGGCTTGGCGGTGCCGCTGCCGGTTTAGGGGCAGCCGGGGGGGGCTACATGGGCTTGAGCCCCAGCGTCTGGATCATCTGCTGGTATTGCGCGACCTGCGCCGTGGCATAGGCATCGGCGTCCTGCTGGCTCATGGGGGGCAGCAGCAAGCGGCCTTCAGCCTCCATCCGGTCGCGCAGGTCCGGCTGTTGCAGCGCATAACCCACCGCGCTGCGCAAGGTGGCCACTTCGGCTTCGGGCGTGTCCTGGCGCACGTAGTAGCCGCCCGCGATGGTGTAGACGAAATCGGGAATGATCTTGCTTTGCGAGATCAGCGGCAGATCAGTCAGCGGCTTGGGCAAGGCGGAAGAAAACGTCGTCAGGATCTTCAACTGCCGTTGCGCCGCCATGCCCAGCATCGCCTGTTGGTACGGCAGCACGGCAAAATCCACCTGCCGGCCGATCAGGTCTTGCAGCGCGGGCGCGGCGCCGCGATACGGCACGTGCAGAAATTCCGCGCCGACCTTGCGGCCCAGGTATTCCGTCATGATGTGATACAGCGACCCCACGCCGACGCTGCCGAAGGTCAGCGGGCTTGCGCCGGGCCGCTTGGCGTAGGCGATGAATTCGTCGACGCTATTGACTGGCAGGTCGGGCCGTACCAGCAGCACGATGGTGGCTTCGCTGATCGGTTGCGTCAGGCGGAAGTCTGTCGGCTTGTAGTGGGCC
>CAJYKY010000159.1 GCA_913775005.1 uncultured Achromobacter sp. | reverse complement strand
CGACGACCTGGAACTGACCGTGCGTTCGGCCAACTGCCTGAAGGCCGAAAACATCTACTACATCGGCGACCTGATCCAGCGTACCGAAAACGAGCTGCTCAAGACCCCGAACCTGGGTCGCAAGTCGCTCAACGAAATCAAGGAAGTCCTGGCTGCACGTGGTCTGACTCTGGGCATGAAGCTCGAGAACTGGCCGCCCCTGGGCCTGGAGCGTCCTTAAGTCCTGACAAGGTGCCGTCTCTGATTGTGGGGGTGGCTCCTGCAAGCGCCCGGCAACCCCGCCGGGCGGTTTGCGAAATCGTCGTAAAATGCACCGTTTTCTACCGGACCGCGGCCTAATTGCAGGTTGATAGAAGAGCCGGCAACCCGATGGCGACCGCCATCTTTAGATTCAAAGGAAACTTATCATGCGTCACGGTAATGGCTTGCGTAAGCTCAACCGCACCAGCAGTCACCGTCTTGCCATGTTCCGCAACATGGCCGTTTCGTTGATCACCCACGAAGCCATCAAGACCACGCTGCCGAAGGCGAAAGAATTGCGCCGCGTCATCGAACCCCTGATCACGCTGGGCAAAGAGCCCACCCTGGCGAACAAGCGTCTGGCTTTTGCCCGTCTGCGCGATCGCGATGCAGTGGTGAAGCTGTTTGCCGAAATCGGCCCGCGCTACGCGGCCCGTAACGGTGGCTACACCCGCGTGCTGAAGATGGGCTTCCGTCAAGGCGACAACGCTCCCATGGCTTTCATGGAACTGGTTGACCGTCCGGAAGTTGATGAAGCCGCTGAGGGCAGCGCCGAATAAATTATTCGGTAGCTCGATAAGCGACAAGGGCGGGTCTTCGGACCCGCCCTTGTTTTATTTGCGCGCCGCTTTCAGCACGGCGCGCATCAGGATGTGTGCAATTCCCCGCGCAGCTGCGCGGCGGTGGCGGCCAGCGCTTCCTGAGGCGGCTGCGGCGGCATCTTGAACGTCAGGTCCTGCTCGGCGATGTACTGGGTGGACGTGACGTCCTGCGGGTGATGCATCGGAATGACGTGGGCATGCGCGTGCGCGACGTGGATGCCCGTGAACGCAAAGCCAACCCGTTCCACGCCATACAGCCGCTTCATGTGCCGGCCCAGCTTCTGCCCCAGATTCACGATGTTCCCGGCCAGGTCGGCCGGCATGTCTTCGTAATACGGATAGTGCTGCTTCGGGATGATCAGCACATGGCCGGGCCGCACGGGCTGGATGTCCAGGAAGGCCATCAGGCGCTCATCTTCGTGGATGACATGCGCCGGGATCTCGTGACGGGCGATGCGGCAGAACAGGCAGGGGTTGGTCATGCAAGCCTCGGTGATAGCGGGTGGCATGGACGCGGACGCGCAGGGTTGACCCGGACGACGGCCGCAATATCGATAAAATACCCCGAGTTACATCCCACACGGCTATCCCAAGGAGGTTCCATGTTGCGCGATGACGACGTCGTGCTGGTCATCAGCAATGCGCCAGACCTGTTGCTGGCCAAGCGCATTGCGCATGTGCTGGTTGAAGACGGATTGGCCGCCTGTGTGAACCTTGGCGCGCCGGGCCTGTCCATCTATCTCTGGAACGGAACGGTAGAGGGGACGGAAGAAATCCCCCTCCAGATCAAGACCACCTACGCGCGCCACGAAGCTGTTGTTCAGGCCCTGGCGCAGATGCATCCCTATGATGTGCCCGAAATCATCGTGCTGCCCGTGATCGGCGGCGCGGCGCCCTACCTGGATTGGGTGCGCGAGCAGACGGCCATCGCGAATAACAAGAGAATCTGATGTTGCAACTCGCCGGTATCGCCCGCGCGCCCGGACGCCCGAATCACGCCGCTCGCGCTGCGCGCGCCCTGTACAGACACTGCCTGATGCTGCTCGCGATGGCGTTGTTGCTAATGGGCTGGCAAGCCGCTGCCCATGCCGAAACCGAGTTCCTGGAACCGGAAAAGGCCTTTGTGTTCAGTGCGCAGATGGCGGCGCCCGATACGCTGGAGCTGCGCTACAAGGTGGCGCCTGGCTATTACATGTATCGCGAGCGCTTCGGCATCACGATCAGCCCGGCCGACGCGACGACATTGGGTGAGGCCGTCTATCCGAAGGGTGACGTCAAATACGACCCGACCTTTGAGAAAGACATGGAAGTCTTTCACAAGGACGTGGTCATCCGCGTGCCGGTGGGCGCAGGCACTCAGCCTTTCACGCTGACGCTGACGGGCCAGGGCTGTGCCGACGCCGGCCTGTGCTATCCGCCCATGGATAGCAGCATCAAGCTCACGCCCGTCGCGGGCGGCTACGCGGTGGCGGGCGCGGCGGCGGCGCCGCTGGCGGGGTCTGCTTCTACCTCATCCTCTTCCTCATCCTCTTCCACGAGCGGACTGGGCGCGTTGTTCAGCGCCGGTGACACCGGCCTGGCCGATGCGCTGGGCGGATTGGGTTGGGCCAAGACGGCGGGCGTGTTCCTGGTGTTGGGCTTGCTGCTGGCCTTCACGCCTTGCGTGTTGCCGATGATCCCCATTCTGTCTTCGATCGTGCTGGGCGGTGTGGCGCAGCCCCGGCCCACACGCGGGCGCGGGCTGGCCTTGGCCGCAACCTACGTGCTGGGCATGTCGGTGGTCTACACCGCGCTGGGTGTCGCGGCGGGCTTGAGCGGCGCGGGCCTGGCGGCCTGGTTGCAAACGCCGTGGGTCCTGTCGCTGTTCGCGCTGTTGCTGGCGGTGCTGGCATTGGCGATGTTCGATGTGTTCACCTTCCAGATGCCGTCGGGCGTTCAAGCCAGGTTGTCCGAGCGGTCGTCGCGGATTCCGGGCGGGCGCTACACGGGCGCGCTGGTGATGGGCGCCTTGTCGGCGCTGATCGTCGGACCTTGCGTGGCCGCGCCGCTGGCGGGTGCGCTGCTGTATATCTCGCAGACGGGCGATGTCTTCCTGGGCGCGGCGGCGCTGTTCGCCATGGCCTGGGGCATGGGCGTGCCGCTGTTGATCGTGGGCGCGTCGTCGGGCGCGTTGCTGCCGAAGGCCGGCCCGTGGATGGACGGCGTGAAGCGCTTGTTCGGCATGCTGTTGCTGGGCACGGCCTGGTGGATGCTGATCCCCGTGGTGCCGACCTGGGTGCAGATGAGCGGTTGGGCATTCCTGGCGATTGTGTCGGCGGTGATGCTGCGGGCCTTCGATGCCTTGCCCGCTGGCGCTGGTGCCGGGCGCATGTTCGGCAAGGGCTTGGGCCTGTTGCTGGCGTTGGCGGCCGCTGCGTGGCTGGTGGGCGCGGCCAGCGGCGGACGCGATGTCTTGCAGCCGCTGTCGCACCTGGCAGCGCGTGCGGGCGCAGCGCCGGGTGTGGCTGGCGTGGCTGCTGACGGCGGCGAAGTGCATTTCACGCGCGTGCGCAATAACGCGGAACTGGACGCGCTGCTGGCGCAAAGCCGTCAGCCCGTCATGCTGGATTTCTACGCTGACTGGTGCGTGTCCTGCCGCGAAATGGAGCGCTTCACGTTCACCGACCCGGGCGTCGCGCAGCGCATGTCGACCATGTTGCTGGTGCAGGCGGACGTCACCGCCAACAACGCCGATGACCGTGCATTGCTCAAGCGTTTCCGCCTCTTCGGCCCGCCGGGAATCATGTTCTTTGAGCCTGGCGGCAAGGAATTGCCGGACGCGCGCGTGGTGGGTTTTCAGGACGCCAGACGCTTCACGGAATCGCTGGATAAGGTGCTGGTGCGCTGACGCGACGGGGTATACCATGGCTGCTGCGCCGCGTGGGCGGCGCGCACCCATCCCCCAACAGGCCGGCGCCCGTGACGTCCCCAACCGTTGATGCAAGCCAGGACCCGCAAAGTCTTATCTATGTTCAATTGATGTTCGTCATGGCCACCTGGGGCCTGAACATCGTCTCCATCAAGTACCTCACGCAACACATGGACATCCAGGCGCTGGCCGCCGTACGGATCGTCATTGCGTTCATCACCGTCACCCTAATCATCAAGGCACGTCGAGGCCGCATCCCCAAGCTGGGACGCGTGGAGCTCGGCTGGGTGGCGTTGGCAGGCTTTCTGGTGGTGTACGCGCATCAGGTCGCGCTGGTTTCGGGGCTGCGCATTGCGTCGGCCGCCAACGGCACCTTGATCATGGCCACCAGCCCGCTGTTGTCGGCGCTGCTGGCGGCGCTTTTCTATCGCGAAAAACTCACCGTGGTGCGGATATCAGGCGCTTTGCTTGGCCTGTTGGGCGTGGGCATGGTGGTGGCCGGCAGCGGCGCGCAGATCGGTCTGACGGGCTGGGGCGACGCCATTGTGTTCGTGGGCGTGCTGGTGTTCGTGTTTGGTGGCCTGGTGATCCAGCGCATGTCGCGCTCGATGGATCCGCTGGGCATGCTTTGGTACATGTACCTGGCGGGCGGCCTGATGCTGGTCGTGCACGCCTTGATGACGCCCGCGTCTTACCAGACCGATACGTGGCAGATGACGTGGTGGCCGTGGCTGGTGCTGCTGTTTTCGGCGGTGATTGCGTCGGGGGTCAGCAACATCATCTGGAACGCCGGCATCGCGCGGCTGGGCATCAGCCGCGCGGCCTTGTTCGTGAATTGGCTGCCGATCTTCGGCTTGCTGTTCGCGTCGCTGTTCCTGGATGAGCACGTCACGCTGACCCATGTAGTGGGCCTGGCGTGCGTGCTGGGCGGAACGTATCTGGGCTTGCGGCGAACCGCAGGTTAACGCTGGGCCTTGAGCAGCTTGGCCGCTTCGATGGCGAAGTAGGTCAGGATGCCATCGGCGCCCGCGCGCTTGAATGCCAGCAGCGCTTCCATCATGACCTTGTCGTGGTCCAGCCAGCCATTGGCGGCGGCGGCCTTGATCATCGCGTATTCGCCGCTGACCTGGTAGGCGAAGGTGGGCACGCGGAACGTGTCCTTCACGCGGCGCAGCACGTCCAGATACGGCATGCCGGGCTTGACCATGACCATGTCGGCGCCTTCGTTCAGGTCAGCCGCCACTTCGCGCAGCGCTTCGTCGAGATTGCCCGGGTCCATCTGGTAAGCCATTTTGTTGGACTTGCCCAGGTTGGTGGCCGAGCCGACGGCGTCGCGGAACGGGCCGTAGAACGCGCTGGCGTACTTGGCCGAGTAGGCCATGATCTGCGTGTGGATGTGGCCGTTGGCTTCCAGCGCGCGGCGTACGGCGCCGATGCGCCCGTCCATCATGTCGCTGGGCGCCACCATGTCGACGCCGGCCGCGGCTTGCGTCAGCGCTTGCTTGACCAGGATCTCAACGGTGATCTCGTTGATGACGTAGCCGTTGTCATCGATGACGCCGTCCTGGCCGTGGCTGGTGTAAGGATCCAGCGCCACATCGCACAGGATTCCAAGTTCAGGGAAGCGCTTTTTCAGCTCGGCGACCACGCGCGGGATCAGGCCGTTGGGGTTGGTGGCTTCGATCCCGTCGGGCGTTTTCAGCGACGGGTCGATGACGGGGAACAGCGCCATCACCGGGATGCCCAGTTCCACGCACTGCTCAGCCACGGGCAGCAGGGTATCGAGCGAATAGCGCACCACGCCAGGCAGCGACGCCACGGCCTGTTGCACGCCGGTGCCGTCGGCAACGAAGACCGGGTAGATCAGGTCATTGACCGTCAGTGCGTTCTCGCGCACCAGGCGGCGGGTGAAGTCGTCGCGACGCAGGCGGCGGGGGCGGGAAACCGGAAACTCGGGGGTGATGATCTGCGGGTTCATGGTACGACCTTGGGTGAAATCCAATTTTCGATATGGGCGCCGGCCTCTTCCAGGCCAATGCGCTCGGGCGCCGAGAAAGGAATGGTGTGCAGCGCGCCGATATCCGCCAGGTCCTTGCGGACCGAGAACACGGTGCGCATGCGCTGTCCATACGGCAGCTTGTCTGCCTTGGTCAGCAGCGCCAGCACGGGGCGTCCGGTAGGAGCGATGAAGTTGGCCAGGCGGCGGTCAAGTTCGGTCACGCCGCGGCGGATGTCGATCAGCAGCACGATGCCGGCCAGCGATTCGCGGTCGCGCAAATAGCCGCCGAGAATGTCGGCCCATTTTTCTTTTTCATTGCGGGCGACCGATGCGTAGCCGTAGCCAGGCAAGTCGACGAGAAATCCGATGTGGCCTTCCGGATCCAGCGGGTCGGGCAAGCCGAACATGTTGATCAAGCGCGTGCGGCCCGGCGTCTTGCTGGAAAACGCAAGACGGCGCTGGTTGCACAGCACGTTGATGGCCGTGGATTTACCGGCGTTTGAACGGCCGACAAAGCAGACCTCGGGAGCGCCGGCGGCCGGCAACTGGTCGAGGCGAGCTGCGGAGGTAAGGAAGGAGGCGCGATGTAGGAGGGACACGGATGGGCTTTGGATACGGTTGGTTTCGAGCCCTATTGTATAATCCGGCGTTTGCAACAGTGGTCCCCGTGCGCGGAGCCGTCTTTTTTGCTTACTGTTTAGGATGTTTCGGCAGCCTGTCAGGCAGATTGGGCAAATGAGGTTCGATACGGTATTCCAGGGTGTGCGGGGCAGGCGTGGGCGCCTTTTTGCGCCTTGATCGATGTGATCGTCGAGGTCTTCATGAAGCGTGTGCTGTCCCGGATGTTGGTTGCGAGCGGGCTGTTGCTCGGCGCCGCCGCCTTCTCTACACCCAGTTTCGCCGCTGACGGCGCTGCGGGCCCGGCCAAGCCAGATGCCGCCAAGGGCGGTCAGCTGTTTGACCAAGGCGACGCCTCAAGAGGCATCATCGCCTGTGCGTCCTGTCATGGCGCGGCGGGCAACAGCACCATCCCGGTGAACCCCAACCTGGCCGCGCAACCCCACGAATATCTGGCCAAGCAACTGGCCGACTTCCAGATCAAGCAGGGCGCCAAGCTGCCGGTACGTAACGGCGCGGGCGGCAACCCGACCCCGATGACGGCCATGGCGCAGAACCTGACGCCGGCCGATATGCAAAACATCGCGCTGTACCTGGCGCAGCAGCCGCTCAAGGAACCCGCCACGGCAGGCCAAGAGAAGTTGGTTGATCTGGGTCAAAAGATCTGGCGCGGTGGTTTGCCGGAGCGCAACCTGCCCGCCTGCGCGGCGTGCCACTCTGCGAATGGCGCCGGTATCCCCGGCCAGTACCCCCGCCTGTCGGGGCAGTTCCCCATGTACATCGAAGAGCAGCTCAAGCTGTTCCGCAGCGGCGACCGCAAGAACGACATCATGTTCGCCATTGCAGATCGCATGTCGGACGCCGATATCAAAGCGGTGTCGGACTACGCGGCCGGGCTGCGGTAGGCAAAGCGAAGCATCACGCGCGGCTGGTCCGCGTTCACGCAACTTGAGCGTCGCGGAACCGGATTCCGTTGCGCGCTGTCTATGAGGGGGGTAGCCGATTGCGCGGCCCCCCTTTTTTCATGAATTCAACACGTACCCATACCCGACCCTCTCTGCGCAGCCTGCCTCGCGACTTCTTCGAACTGCTCGGTTCGATGCGTTTCGCCGTCAGCCTGTTGATGTTCATCTGCGTGGCGAGCCTGGTCGGGACTGTGTTGCAGCAGAACCGCTCGTCCAACAACTACATCGATCAATTCGGCCCGTTCTGGTACGAGGTCTTCGACAAATTCTCGATCTGGCACGTCTATAACAGCTGGTGGTTCCTGCTGATTATGGGCTTTCTGGTCGTGTCGACGTCGGTCTGCCTGATCCGCAATGCTCCCAAAATGCTGCGCGACGCGCGTTCGTTCCGCGAGCATGTGCGCGCGAGCAGCCTGCGCGCCTTTCCGCATCGGGTGGAAACCGAAGTGCCTGCCGACGTTGCGCAGACCTCGGCCGGCCTGAAGTCTTTGCTGGAACGGCAAGGCTACGCGGTGCGCGAACGGCACGATAATGACGGCGTGTTGCTGGCGGCCAAGAAGGGCAGCGCCAACCGGCTGGGCTATGTGTTCGCCCACGCGGCGATGGTCATCATCTGTGTGGGCGGCTTGCTCGATAGCGAGCTGCCTGTGCGCCTGCAAGTGATGTTCGGCGGCAAGCAGCCCATTGTCGACAACATGCTGATTTCCGAGGTGCCCGAAAGCGGCCGCCTGTCGGTCAACAACCCCAGCTTTCGCGCCAGCGTGCTGGTGCCCGAAGGCGGGCAGGCCAGCACGGCGGTCGTGATGGTGGGCGACGGCGCGTTGGTGCAGCCGATGCCCTTCACCCTGAAGCTGAAGAAGTTCGTGGTCGATTATTACTCCACGGGCATGCCCAGCCGCTTTGCCAGCGAGGTCGAAGTGACCGACCCCGACACCGGCAAGACCTTCGATTCCACCATCGAAGTCAACGAGCCGCTGCGCTTCAAGGGCATGACGGTTTACCAGTCCAGCTTCGATGACGGCGGCAGCACGGTCGTGCTGAAGGGCTATCCGCTGGTCGGCGCCAACGCCGCCACGTTCAACGTGGATGGCACGGTGGGCAAGACCAGCGAGGTCACGGCCAACACCGCGCGCGGCCCGCGCAGCATGGGCGTGGAAATCACCGCCATGCGTCCGATCAACGTCGAAGACCTGACGCGCGGCGACCCCAAAAACGCGAACCAGAGTTTTGCCGAACACGTGGCGTCGGTGTCGGGCAGCGCGGCCGGCAAGAAGAACGAGAACCTGCACAACGTGGGCCCCAGCGTCGAATATAAGCTGATCGACGACGCAGGCCAGGCACACGAATTCCAGAACTACATGCTGCCGGTGCAGCTGGATGGTGCCAGCGTGTTCCTGGCGGGCGTGCGCAATAACGCGTCCGAGCCGTTCCGCTATCTGCGCATCCCGGCCGACGACGACAGCTCCATCGCGGAATTCATGCGCCTGCGCGCCACTCTGGCCGACCCGGCCGCGCGCCAGGAGGCGGCCCGCCGCTTTGCTGACCGCAACAGCCCGTCGGGTGCCGACCGCCAGCCCCTGCAAACGGCCGCCGAACGCGCGCTGGAAACCTTTTCCTCTGGCGGCTTGCAAGCCGTGGCTGCGTTCTTGCAAGCCAATACCCCTCCCGCCGATCTGGAACGCGCCGCCGATGTGGTGATCCGGCTGATCGGCGCCAGCATGAACGAATTGCGCGCCATCGAGCGGGAGCGCGCCGGCTTGCCCCCGGTGGCCGTGGAAGGCCCCGAAGGCGAACGCGCCGCCATGTGGTCGCGACTGGCCGTGGCAGCCCTGTCGGACCTGACGGTCTACCCCGCGCCCGTGTTCCTGTCGCTGGCGGATTTCAACCATGTGCAGGCCAGCGTGTTCCAGGTGAGCCGCACGCCGGGCAAAAATACCGTTTACCTGGGCAGCCTGTTGCTGGTCCTGGGGGTGTTCTCGATGTTCTATATTCGAGACCGCCGCGTCTGGATCTGGGTCAAGCCGCAAGGTAGTGGCAGTGGCGTCCTGGCGGCCATGACGTCCCAGAAGCGTACACTCGACTTCAATCAGGAGTTCGAACGCTTCAAGCAGGCGCTGCTGCGCCAGAACCGGTCTTAAGGTTTTTTATGTCGACAACGACCACCACGCATCCCTCATCCCCGGACACGCTTGCCGCGTCGCCCGAGACGCTCTGGCAAGACAGCTTGTCGGAAACCGGCGATAACCGCGCGCGCCGCGGCAAGCCCGACTGGACCGACGTGGTCTTTTTCCTGCTGCTGGCGGTGGGCGCGGGCTTTGCGCTGACGCGCTACGGCCACGCGATGGACTACTACGAGAAGATCATTCTCTGTGGCACCGTGCCCGCGCTGGCCTGGATGGGCTGGTTGTGGCGCCCGCTACGCCATCTGATGATTGCCTGTGCGATCTCATCGGGTCTTGCGCTGATGTTGTATGGCAATGACCTGGCGCGGGCCGAGCAGGTGTTCTTCCTGAAGTACCTGTTCTCGTCGCAGTCGGCCATTTTGTGGATGTGCGCGCTGTTTGCGCTGGCCATGGTCTGCTACTGGATCGGCGTGTTCAGCCCGACGGCGGCATGGCTGGGTACGGCGCTGACCTGGGGCGCCGTCTTTGCCGGCGTAACCGGCATGCTGGTGCGCTGGCGCGAAGGCCATCTGATGGGGCCGGACCTGGGCCACATTCCGGTCAGCAACCTGTACGAAGTGTTCGTGCTGTTCTCGCTGATCACGGCGCTGTTCTATCTGTATTACGAACGCAAATACGCCACGCGCGCGCTGGGCGGCTTTGTGCTGCTGGTGGTGACGTCGGCCGTCGTGTTCCTGCTGTGGTACTCCTTCACGCGGGATGCCGGGCAGATCCAGCCGCTGGTGCCGGCATTGAAGAGCTGGTGGATGAAGCTGCACGTGCCGGCCAACTTCATTGGCTACGGCACGTTCTCGCTGGCGGCGATGGTGGGTTTTGCCTACCTGGTCAAACAGCACGGGCAAACCACGTCGTGGGCCAAGCTGGCGCCGCTGTTCGTGCTGGGCGTGCTGCTGTGCGCTGAACCCATGGTGTTCCGCACGGACGGCC
>CAJYKY010000158.1 GCA_913775005.1 uncultured Achromobacter sp. | reverse complement strand
CCGAGCTGGGGCCGGCGTCGCCGCATCCCGACGTGCTGAACTACGCGTGGCGCGAGTACGGCAACCGGGTGGGCGCGTGGCGCTGCCTGGAATTATTTGATGACCTGCGCTTGCCCGCAGGCGTGTTGCTCAACACGGCGCTGTACGACCATTGCCCCGATCTCATCGATGCATTTGCAGCGCGGGGTGATGAACTGATCGGCCATGGCTACAGCAATGCGCACCGGCAGGGCGGCTTATCCGAAGCGGAAGAAAGCGCGCTGCTGACGCACTGCCGAGATCGCATCCGGCAACACGCCGGGCAGGCGCCTGCGGGGTGGTTGTCGCCATGGATTTCCGAGAGCCACGCCACGCCCGACCTGTTAGCCGAGGCGGGTTACCAATACACGCTGAACTGGTGTCACGATGACCAGCCGATGCGCATGCGCACGCGCGGCGGCGACCTGTGGGCCATCCCGTATCCGCAAGAGCTCAACGATATCCCCATGATCATGGGCCGCAAGATGGACGCGCGAGACTTTGCCGATATGATTCTTGACCAGTTCGAAGAGATGCGCGCGCAGGCGGCGCGCCAGCCGCTGGTGATGGGCATTGCGCTGCATCCTTATATCGTCGGGCAGCCTTATCGCTTGCGGCACCTGCGCCGCGCGCTGGCTCCTTTGGCGGCGGCGCGTGACCGCGGCGAAATCTGGTTCACCACGCCGGGGCAGATCTGCGAGCATGTGCAGAACCTGCCGGCGGGTGTGATTGCGGCGTCGTCATCCGCACCGCCATCCGCGCCATTTCTCCGCTGACGATCAACCTTATTCATTGAGTTCAGCATGTCGACCCGCAGTCCCGCTACCGCTCGCAAGACCTCCCGCGCCAAGCCGGCCGCCGCTGCTATCCGGCCGGAAACCGCTGCCGATGCAACCCATGACCTCACCCCCGACGGCGACATGGAACGCCGCATCTGTGAAGCCGTCTACGAAAGCGTCATGAGCCAGCGGCTCACCCCCGGCACCAAGCTGCCCGAGGCCGCGCTGTGCGAACTGTTCGGCGTGTCGCGCTCCGTGGCGCGCAAAGCCTTGCAGCGGCTGGCGCACGAGCATGTGGTGGACCTGCACCACAACCGGGGCGCCGTCGTGGCCGAGCCCACGCCCGAAGACACGCGCCAGATTTTCCAGGCCCGCCGCGCGCTGGAAGCCGCGCTGCTGCCGCTGGCGGTCGCGCGCGCCACCAAGGCCGACTACGCCTCGCTGCGCAAGCAGCTGCGCGATGAGCACGCCTTGCTGCACCGCGCCGGCCAGCCCGCGTGGGCGCGTCAGGCCAGCGCCTTTCATGTGCGGCTGGGCGAGTTGTCCGGCAACGCCATCCTGCACGGCTATCTGGCAGAGCTGGTGTCGCGCTGTTCGCTCATCGTGGCGCTGTACGAACCCCCCGGCAATGCCGCCTGCGAACATGGCGAGCACGTGCTGATCGTCGACCTGATGGAACGCGGCGACGTGGCCGAGGCCGTGAAGATCAATGACAACCACCTTGCGGACCTGGAGCGGCGCATCAGCCTTGAACGCCCGCAACCCGCGCAAACCCTTGCCCAGATGCTGGGACTGGCCTGATATGGAAATCGATTTCGACGCAATCACCGAATACCAGCGCTACAAGCTGATGGCCAGCCTGATCGTGCCCCGGCCCATCGCGCTGATCACGACCTTGTCCGAAACGGGCGTGGTCAACGCCGCGCCGTTCAGCATGTTCAACATGCTGGGCGAAGACCCACCCATCGTCATGGTCAGCATCAACCGGCTGGAAGACGGCGGCCTGAAAGACACCGCGCGCAACATCGCCCGGGACAAGGAATTCGTGGTGCACCTGACCGACGAAGCGATGGCGGAAAAAATGCACCGCTGCGGCGACCGCCTGCCATCCGACGTCAGCGAACTCGTACACGCAGGCCTGACCGCTGCGCCGAGCCACCACGTCAAACCCCCACGCATCGTCGAAGCACCCGTTGCATTCGAGTGCACGCTATACGAAACCATGGAAACCGCCAGCCGCCAGATCTTCATCGGCCAGGTCCGCTGGCTGCACGCGCGCGACGGCCTGATCGACACCGACACCTGGCGCGTGCGCTTGCAGGACTACTTCCCGGTAGGCCGCTTCGGCGCCAGCTTCTACGTCACCACGCGGGACCGTTATGCAATCGGGGCGGGCGAGGCGGCGGCGACGAGCACGGGGATTGATGAGATTTAGGGTGCGGTGCGGAAGGGCGCATTGAGCGGCTATGCGCGCTTCGGCGCCGCGAGCCCTTCCGAGCGCCCAATGACCTGTGCCGAATTCCGGGGTGCGTCCGCCGCTTCATAGCCTGCTTGCGCGATCGCTTCGTCCAGGCCGCGATAACGTTTGTCTAGCTTGACGCTGCGCAGAGCGCACATGCCGTCGTTCCAGGCATGCACCATTTGTTTGGCGATCCACCGCCACGCAGGCTCGTTTTTCGCGGCTTCGATCACTTCCTTGCCCACTTCTACGGCGGATTCGCAAAGCTGTTCGACCATCATTTGATACTGCCTCGACGAAATGCCGAGGCGAGCAAGCATGAACCTTGCAAGCGTGTTTCCTGGCGTCCAGGTCTTGCGACCGTCAACAGACAGCCCGGGGGCATTGTTGCTGAACTGGGGATAGGCTTGTGTGGTGACAACGTCGTAGACAGGGGTGTAGGCGACGTCGGCCCGCGAGGTGTAGTACAGCGCGATGTTCTTGGAATGGAAGTCTGCGTTTCTTACCACGTAGTTCGCAAGCACCTGCCATGCAAGGTGAAGATTCTGTTTGCGCAGCGTGGCAGGGGGCACGTAGTCTTGAGTGGCTTTGTACACGCGCTCGGTCGTCGCGCTGTATTTTTCGTGCGGGGGCAGGCCCAGTAGGCTGCAAGCATCTTCCACGCCGAATACGGGAAGGCCGGCCGCATCCACGTCGTACCGGTCAACCACCAGCAACCTGCCGTCTTCTGACATTCGGGCATTGACGACGGGCACAACATTCAAGCGCCGCAGCACGCGGAGAGTGAAGTATTCGTTGAATCCCAGATAAGGGGTGTCCTTGTCGGATCCCTTGATGATGTGCTGCGTTGTGCGCAGCGTGGCTTTCAAGGTGCCGGGACGATCTTGAGGATCTGCATCGGGGGCCAGAAATTTGGGCACTACCCCGGATACTGCGCTGCGCGCGTATTCACGGACCAGCGCATCAAAGCGCGTAGCGGTATTTTCGCCCGTCAACAATTCGTGGATGCTTACCGGTGGCACTGCGAGTCCGGGCGTTGCGCCTTCGGCAGTGACCGCCACGCGTCCGATTCCCGACGCGCCAACGACGGCAAGCAGCGAGAGGTCCGTCCCATCCATAAGCGGTCCGAAGAGTTCTCGAATGACGCCCAGAAGATGACCTTCGGGAAGATTTTGCCGAAAGAAAGGGTGGAGGTCGCGCGGCCATCGCCATGCCTGTTCTCGCACCGGCATAGCCAGGCTGACGAAGGCGTCGTCTGGCGTGCCGGCCAAGTAGGTGAGCAGGTATTCATCGCCTTCGCGAGACAGCTTGGCCACGCGCTGGCCCATCACGTGCACGTCGAGCTTCATGAGTCACTCTCCGCGGCGTTGTTCGGCAAGAATGTCTTCCAGCGTGCGTTGATGGCCAGCTTTGACGACTTTCAAGTCGTAGCCAGCCGCCGCCAACAGCCGCAGAAGCGCAGACACGCTCATGTCGTTGCGGGCCAATGTTTCCATCCGGGCGAGCGTGGTCCGGGCGACATCCGCGCGCCGGGCCATTTCGTCTTGTGACAGACCACTGTCTTTGCGGACTGACCGAAGCATTTCCGCGACATCACCGAGTGTCGTCATTTTGTGGCCCCTGGGCATCAATATCGCTAAAGCTTACCGCTTTTGTGTCCCCGGGGCTACGCCGGCAAGGGGGTGAAAGCGTCTGATTTTTTGCTCAATTTGTAGCCTAAAGGCTACAAATTTACCCGATCTCAGGATTTTTGATGCCCAAAGGCTACAAAGCAAAATGGCGTCAGGGCTTACCAACCCGTCACCCGCCCACCCGGCCCGCGCACGTATCTCGCGAAGCGTTGCGACAGGAAATCCACGAAGGCGACTGTCTTGGCGGGCAGGTTCAGGCGTTCTGGGTAGAGCGCGTAAATGTCTGCGGCGGGGGTGTGCCAGTCAGTCAGTACTTCCCGCAAGCGGCCGTCGCGCAGGTAGGCGGCGGTTTCCCATTCGGATCGCATGACGATGCCGTGGCCGTCCATCGCCCATTCCAGCGCGCTTTGGCCGTCGTTTGAGCTGACCGGGCCGCGGACTTTTACGGTTTCGGCGCGTTGGCCGGATTCCAGGCGCCAGGTGCCGTAGGCGACATCGTTTTCGCGCACCACGATGCAGCGGTGGCGTTGCAGTTCGCCTGGGGTTCGCGGTTCGCCGTAGGTGTCCAGATAGTGGGGCGATGCGCACAGCAGCCGGCGGTTCGAGGCGATCTTGCGGGCGGTCAGGCGGGCGTCGGGCAGGTCGCCAAAGCGGACGGCGACATCGAAGCCCTCTTCGATCAGATTCAGCGGCCGGTCGGTCAGGCGCATCAACACTTCCACGTCGGGATACTGGCGGGCGAAGTCCGAGACGGCGGGGACGAGGTGGGCGCGGCCAAAACCAAACGTGGCGTTCAGCCGTAGCAGGCCCTGCGGTTGTGCGCGGGCGCTGGAGACGGAGCGTTCCAGCGCTTCCAGGTCCGCCAGGATGCGGCCGCCCTCGGCCAGGTACAGCTCGCCTTCCTGCGTGACGCTGACGCGGCGCGTGGTGCGGTTCAACAGGCGCACGCCCAGCCGTTGCTCAAGCCGCGCCAGCCGGGCGCTGACGGCGGGCGGTGTCAGGCCAAGTTCACGTGCGGTAGCGGACAGGTTGCCGTGCTTGACCACCAGCGAAAAGAAAGCGAGATCGGAAATGGCGTCCATGGCGGGCCTTTGGCTGGCGGGGTAGCAATACGCTGATTAATAAATTAAATCTAATAAAGCTTTAGTTCTGCGCACAATTATAAGAATCAAATGGGCCTATACACTGGTTTCACCCATACAGAGCCGCACCCACGCGGCCAATCGAGGAGACCAGGAAATGAAGATCACCCCTATCGCCGGCGCCTTGTGCGCGGCCCTTGCCGCAACCTGTTGGACCATGCCCGCCGCCGCCCAGGCGTTTCCGGAACGCGCTGTGACGCTGGTGGTGCCGTTTGCGCCGGGCGGTAGTGTGGACATCGCCGCGCGGCTAATTTCCGATGCTTGGGGCCGCGCGCTGGGCCAGAGCGTCATCGTTGAAAACCGAGCTGGCGCATCCGGCAATATCGGCATGGCTGCCGTGGCGCGGGCGCAGCCCAATGGCTACACGCTGGCCATCAACACGATGTCGCTGGCGATCAACCCGGCGCTGTTCAAAGACATGCCGTTCGACACGAAGAAGGACCTGCGCTCGGTCGGCACGGTGGGCACATCGCAGCACGTGCTGACGGTCACGAACGACCTGCCCGTCAAGAGCGTGAGCGAGCTGCTGGCTTATGTGCGGGCGCGCCCCGCTAACGAGCTGAGCTTCGGGTCGGCCGGCACGGGCAGCACGTTTCATATGGCGGCCGAGCTGTTCAAGTCGGTGTCGAAGACGCAGATTTTGCATGTGCCGTACAAGGGCGGCGGCCCCGCCATGGTGGACACCATCAGCGGCCAGGTGCAGATGAGCTTTCCGGTGCTGTCGGCCGCCAAACCGCAGGTGGATGGCAAGAAGCTGCACGCGCTAGGCGTCACGGGCGACAAGCGTTCGCCGCTGTTGCCGGACGTGCCCACCATCGCCGAGTCCGGGCTGCCGGGCTATTCGTTCAATACCTGGTTCGTGATCAGCGCGCCTGCCGGCACGCCGCAAGCGGTGATCGATACGTTGAACGCGAAGCTGGGCGAAGCGTTGCAATCCCCGGCGCTCAAGACGCGCATGCAGCAGGAAGGGTTTGACCCGCTGATCTCCACGCCCGCCAAGACCGACCAGATGGTGGCCGCCGAGATGACACGCTGGGCCGGCGTCGTCAAAGACGCGGGGATTCAGGCGAACTGAGATCGGCGCATTCGTAGCTCGCATCACGCATCAACACACGCATCACGCAACAAGCTCGACCCGCCCGCCACGCGCGGGCGCTCTTCAAGGAAGCAAGACATGCCCGGCATGACGCTGTACGACAAACTGGTGGCCAGCCATGAAGTGGCCCGCATCGACGACGAGCACATCCTGCTTTACGTCGATCTGCACATCATGAACGAATACACCAGCCCGCAAGCCTTCAGCGGTTTGGCCGCGCGCGGCAGGGCCGTGCTGCGGCCGGGCCAGCAGATGGCGGTGGTGGACCACATCATCCCCACGCACCCGGTGCCGTCAGCGCTGCGCGTGATCGCCGACGACGCGTCATCGCGCCAGGCGCTGAACCTGAAGCGCAATTGCGATGCGCAGCATATCGCCCTGTTCGATACCACCGACCCCTTGCAAGGTATCGAGCACGTGATCGCTCCCGAGCACGGCATGATCCTGCCCGGCATGGTGGTGCTTTGCGGTGACAGCCACACCACCACGTATGGCGCGTTGGGCGCGCTGGGGTTTGGCATCGGCACGTCCGAGGTCGAACATATTCTTGCCACGCAGACGCTGGTGTATCGCGTGGTGCGCAACATGCGGATCCGCGTGGATGGCGTGCTGGGTCCGCGCGTATCGGCCAAAGACCTGGTGATTTATCTGGTGCATCGCATCGGCGCGCAAGGTGCGCGCGGGCTGGCGGTGGAATTCTGCGGCGAGGCCATCGACGCCCTGTCGGCCGAGGCCCGCATGACCTTGTGCAACATGACGGTCGAAGCCGGCGCTCGCGCCGCGCTGATCGCGCCCGACGCTACCACCGACGCCTACGTCACCGCCCACGCGCCGCAACTGCAAGGCGACATGCTGGAACAAGCGCGCGCCTACTGGGCCACGCTGCGCAGCGACCCGGACGCGCACTTCGATGTGCAGCACACCTTCAACGCTGCCGACATCGCGCCGTTCGTCACGTGGGGCACCAGCCCCGACCAGGCCATGCCGGTCACCGGCCATGTGCCGGACCCGCAAGCCGAACCCGATCAGCTGGCGCGCCTGGCGCTGGAAAAGGCCATGGACTACGTGGGCTTGGCGCCCGGTGCGCCGATTGCGGGCGTGCCGATCGACCGCGTGTTCATCGGCTCGTGCACCAACGGCCGCATTGAAGACCTGCGCGTGGTGGCGGGCCTTGTGCGCGGCAGAAAGGTAGCGCAAGGCGTACGCGCGATGATCGTGCCCGGCTCGGGCGCGGTGCGCGCGCAGGCGGAAGCCGAAGGGCTGGCGGCGCAACTGATCGATGCAGGGTTTGAATGGCGCCAACCCGGCTGTTCGATGTGCCTGGCTATGAATGACGACATGCTTGCCCCGGGCGAGCGCTGCGCGTCCACCACCAACCGCAATTTTGAAGGCCGTCAGGGGCGGGCAGGGCGCACGCACCTGATGAGCCCGGCCATGGCCGCCGCGGCCGCGCTGGCCGGCTGTATCGTCGATGTCCGTGTATGGGAGCAAGCCCAATGAATGCGTTGATCGAGGGCATCGCTGCGCCGCTGCCGTTTTCCAATCTGGACACCGACCAGATCATGCCCAAGCAGTTCTTGCGCATCATCGACAAGGCCGGCCTGGACAAAGGCCTGCTGTACGATTTGCGCTTTGACGAACACGGCGCCGCGCGCCCTGATTTCGTGCTGAACCAGGCCGCCTACGCGGGCGCGTCCGTGCTGGTGGCAGGGCCGAATTTCGGCTGCGGCTCCAGCCGCGAACACGCGGTGTGGGGCTTGCAGCAGTTCGGTATCCGCGCGGTGATTGCGCCCAGCTTCGGCGAAATCTTCTACTTCAATGCCGTCAACAATGGCCTGCTGCT
>CAJYKY010000157.1 GCA_913775005.1 uncultured Achromobacter sp. | reverse complement strand
TCCTCTCGGGTGATGGCCAGCAGCTGCTGGTAGGGCTTGATGAAGTGGTCCTGCGCGAAGCGGCCTTGCTGCACTGCCAGCTGGCTGCGCTCCACCCGGTCGTACACCACCTGCGTGAGCGAGTAGTCCTCATGGTCCAGGCGCGGCTGGTACAGCCGGCCCGCGGGCGCGTTGGCGTTGTAGATCTCCGGCCGGTAGATCTTCTGGAAGGCTTCCATCGTGCTGATGGTGCCGATCAGCTCAAGATTGGTGTAGTCGCCCAGCAAATCGCCCGTGAAGTAAAACGCCAGCGGCGCCGCGCTATTGGGCGGCATGAAGTAGCGGACCTTCATGCCCATTTTCTTGAAGTAGTCGTCGGTCAACGAGTATTCGTCTTGCAGATATTCCACGCCCAGCACGGGATGCTGGTTCTCGGTCCGTTGGTAGACCTTGCTGCTGGACACGCTCAGACAGATGACAGGCGGCTTCTTGAAATGGGCCTTGTAGGCGCTGGAGTTCACAAAGCTCTTGAACAGATTGCCGTGCAGGTCGCCAAAGTCAGCTGGCGTGCTGAAGCCGGCCTGGTCCTTGTTGTGCTCCAGCAGCCGCACGCTGAAGTCGTAGTCCCGCACGTACGAGGAAAAGTTGTTGCCGACGATGCCTTCAATGGATTCGCCGGTGTGCTGATCAACGATGGTCGTCTTCAACACTTCGATCAAAGGAAGACCCTTGCCCCCGCCTTCGCCATCGATATTCAATTCGACGGAAACGATGTCGAGCTTGACGGTGTAACGATCGCCCTTGGGGTTGTCCCAATGCGCCAGGGCATTGAAACGGTTGTTGATCATCTTGAACGTATTGCGCAGGTTCTCCTGGCGGCTTTCACCGCGCGCCAGGTTCGCAAAGTTGGTGGTGATACGCGTGTTTTCCGACGGGCGATAGTCCTCGTCGAAACAGATGCTTTTGATGGCAAATGTGAAATCTTTACTCATGATGATCCCGCGCCAAAATTTCTAAGAAAACCCGCTTTCGTGTCGGGTTCATTACCTGCTAATGTTCTTTTTTGGCTTTCGTGATCGGGCAGCCTTGACACCTTCAGCGTAGGGCCTGAAGTTTATGTCGCGGCTTACATGAATAAAAATGATTTGATTTCACCAATATCATTAGAAGTATTCATGCTGTTTGAACGGGGGGGGGATGTGCCAGGCCGATATGCCGGGCCGGTCAAGACACAGCCCATGACGTCATAAATGCGAGACCTTCACAGGCTCAGCGGCGTCCCAGCCTCCTCCTAGCGCTTTGTAGGCCGCCACCGCCGCACGCGCGGAATCCGTCTGGGCTTGCGCTCTGGCATCGGAGGCCTGCAACACGGACGCGTCGGCGTACAGCACATCGATCAGACTGGACGTGCCTCGCTCGTAGGCGGCAAACGCCGAGGCGCGAGCACGGGCCAGCGACGCTTCGCCAAGCGTCAACGTTGTAGCCTGCTGCTTGCGGTTCACCAGCGCCGAGAACGCGTTTTCAACATCTTCGGCCGCGCGAAGCACCGCGAGACGATACGCAGCCAGCGCTTCAGCATCTTGCCCCTTGGCAAGATCGATCTGCGCGTTGATGCGGCCAAAGTCGAACAGGCGCCAGCGCAGCCCAAGCACGCCGGCCGATTGGCTCGCTGCCTGGGTGAACAGGTTGCCGCTGGAGACCGCCGTCGCGCTGCCCAGCAGGCCGCTCAACGAAAACTTGGGGTAGTACTCCGCGATGGCCTCGCCGATCCGGGCATTGGTGGCCACCAGCTTGCGCTCGGCCGCGATGAGATCCGGGCGGCGCAGCAGCAGGTCGGCGGGCGACCCCATGCCGGCCAGTTCAGGCGCTGCGGGGATCGCCGCAGGGCGTTCAAGTTCTGCGCGATACGTGCCCGGCGGGGATCCCAGCATCACATCCAGCGCGTTCATGGCGGCGTCCAGCCCGGTCTGCAACGCCGGAATCGTCGCCTGTACCTGCGCCAACGCGCCCTCGGCCTGCCGCAGCTGATACTCGGCGGCGAGCCCCTTATCGAAAAGCAGCCCGACTTTGCTCACCAGCGCTTGCCGGGTCGTGGCCTGGCGCTGCGCGATATCGAGCCGGGTCTGTAGACCTCGGATCGCCAGATAGGTGTCCGCCGTTTGCGCCGCCACTGCCAAGCGCGTGGCCGTCGCGGCGGCTTGCGAGGCCTGATAGTCGGCTAGTGCAGCTTCGCGGCCGCGCCGCAGGCCGCCGAACACGTCGACTTCCCAGCTTGCCTCCAGATTCGTCTCATACGCATTGCCCCAGCGCTCGTAGCCGGGCGTGGAATTGAGCACCCGCCCCAATGGGGTTTCGACCGATTGATACGCGCGCGCCGCCGAGCCGGCCGCGCCGGCCGAGGGCAGCAGCGCGGCGTTGGCGGCGCCCAGACCGGCGCGGGCTTGCGTGACGCGTGCAGCGGCTTGCGCAAGGTCCAGATTCTGTTCGATGGCTATGGACACATAGCGCGCGAGCAGCGGATCGTCGAATTGCCGCCACCACGTCGCCAGCGCGGCCGGCGTGGCTGACTGCGCTTGGCCGATAAAGTGCTGCGGGAGGGGAGAGTCGGGCTTGCGGTAATCGGGCCCCACTGCACATCCGGCCATCACGCTGGCGCTTAAGAGAAAGACGGTAAATCGATGGAAACGCATGGGTCCTCGGATAGCCGGATCGTATCAACAATGGTAGTGACTATAATACGGTTCGGTCACTTGTTGTCAATGCTTTATCTGCGTTAAGCTGGCGCCATGACCAAGGCAACTACACCCGCCCCGCAAGTTCGAGGGCCATCCGACCACGATGTCCGCGACCAGATCGTCGACGCGGCCACCGAATACTTCTCGCTATACGGCTTTGAAAAAACCACGGTCTCTGACCTGGCCAAGGCCATCGGGTTTTCCAAGGCCTACATCTACAAGTTCTTCGACTCCAAGCAGGCCATCGGCGAAGTCATCTGCGGCAATCGTCTCCACGTCATCATGACGGCCGTGGACGAAGCCGTGGCAGACGTGCCGTCGGCGCCGGAGCGGCTCAGGCGCTTGTTCAAAACCTTGGTGGAAGCGGGCAGCCAGCTCTTTTTCCAAGACAGCAAGCTGTACGACATTGCCCGGATGTCGGCCAGCGAGTCCTGGCCATCCGCGCAAGCGTACGAAGCGCACATCAAAGAACTGGTCTTGCAGATCGTGCGCATGGGCCGCGAAGCGGGCGACTTCGAGCGCAAGACGCCGCTGGACGAAACGGTCAGCGCCATCTATTGGGTGTTGCGGCCTTACATCAATCCCTTGCTGTTGCAGCACAACCTTGAAAAGGCCGCGGACGCCGCGCCGCAGCTGAGCAACCTGATTCTGCGCAGCTTGGCGCCATAGCGAGCAAGATCACGCTCCGCGATAAGTGACTATTGACTATATTGGTCACATGAATAAAATGGGATCCTTCTTTTGTAAGGAATGGATCCCATGTTGCGGCGCCCGCTTGCCCCGATTGCCATCACTCTGCTGCCCCTTGCCCTGGCGGCTTGCGGCGATAGTCCTCCCCCCGATCCCCGCCTGGATACGCCGCTTGTTCGAGTCAGCGCAGCCCAAAGCGCCGCTGAGCCGTCGCGGTCGTTTTCCGGCATCGTGGCGGCGCGCGTGCAAAGCGATCAAGGCTTTCGCGTAACGGGCAAAGTCCTGGAACGGCTGGTCGACACGGGGCAAACCGTTGTGCGGGGACAGCCGCTGATGCGCCTGGACCCGGTAGATCTGGGCCTGCAAGCGCGCGCGCAACGGGAAGCCGTCACGGCCGCAAAGGCGCGTGCCCGGCAGACGGCGGATGACGAAGCGCGCTATCGCGGCCTGGTGCCCGAAGGCGCGGTATCCGCATCCACTTATGCCCAGATCAAGGCGGCCGCCGACACGGCGCAGGCCGATCTCAAGGCAGCAGAAGCGCAGGCTGATGTGGCCAGGAATGCGTCGAGCTATGCGCAACTGCTTGCCGACGCGGACGGCGTCGTGGTTGAAACGCTGGCTGAGCCGGGCCAAGTGGTCAGTGCCGGGCAGCCCGTCGTTCGCCTTGCCCGGGCGGGCCAGCGCGAGGCCATCGTGCATCTGCCCGAAACGCTTAGGCCAGCCGTTGGCTCGGTGGCAAAGGCAACCTTGTACGGCCAGCAACCTGCCCCGGTGCCGGCAACGCTACGCCAGCTATCCGATGCCGCAGACCGCGTCACGCGCACGTACGAGGCCCGGTATGTGCTGGAAGGCGCGCTCGCACAGGCTCCGTTGGGCGCGACGGTGACCATACAAATTCCTGATGGCGCGGCCTCCACGCCCGCTCTGCAAGTTCCGATTGGCGCGCTGTTCGACCCTGGCAAAGGGCCGGGTGTCTGGGTCGTTGAAGGCAAGCCCGCCAAAGTGGTTTGGCGTGCTGTCCAGCTGATTGGTTTGACGGACGACGTGGCGCAAGTGACGGGCGACCTCAAGATCGGCGAGCAAGTGGTATCGCTGGGTGCGCATCTTCTGCGCGAGGGCGAGACCGTCAGGCCCGCCGGTCAGGGCGAAGCCGTGGCTGCTGGAGAGCGTCCATGAGCGAAGGACGCTTCAATCTGTCGGCGCTTGCGGTACGCGAACGCTCGATTACGGTATTCCTGATTTTCCTGATCTCCGTCGCGGGCATTCTCGCGTTCTTCCAACTCGGACGCGCCGAAGACCCGCCTTTCACCGTCAAGCAGATGACCGTCATCACGGCATGGCCCGGGGCGACGGCGCAGGAAATGCAGGACCAGGTCGCCGAACCGCTGGAAAAGCGCATGCAGGAATTGCGGTGGTACGACCGCACGGAAACCTACACGCGCCCCGGCTTGGCCTTCACGACGGTTTCACTGCTGGATAGCGCGCCGCCGTCGGAAGTCCAGGAGCAGTTCTATCAGGCCCGCAAAAAGCTCGCGGACGAATCCAAAAAGCTGCCCGCCGGCGTCATTGGCCCGATGGTCAACGACGAGTATTCGGACGTGACGTTTGCGCTGTTTGCGCTGAAGGCCAAAGGGGAACCGCAGCGGCTGCTGGTGCGCGACGCAGAGACGCTGCGTCAACAGTTGCTGCACGTGCCAGGTGTGAAGAAGGTCAACATCATTGGCGAGCAGTCTGAACGCATCTTCGTGTCCTTCTCGCATGACCGGCTGGCCACGCTGGGCGTGTCGCCGCAGGATATCTTTGCAGTGCTCAACGGCCAGAACGTGCTGACTCCCGCGGGTTCCATCGAGACGAAAGGGCCAAAGGTATTCGTGCGTGTCGATGGCGCGTTCGACAAGCTGGACAAGATCCGCAACACGCCCATCAATGCACAGGGACGCACGCTGAAACTGTCCGATGTGGCCACCGTGGAACGCGGTTATGAAGACCCGTCCAGCTTCCTGGTTCGCAGCAATGGCGAAGCGGCGCTGCTGTTGGGCATTGTGATGCGCGACGGCTGGAACGGGCTGGATCTGGGTAAGGCGCTGGATGCGGAAACGGCCAAGATCAACGCGGAACTACCGCTGGGGATGACCTTCAGCAAGGTAACGGACCAGTCCGTCAACATCGGCTCGTCGGTGGACGAGTTCATGGTCAAGTTCTTCGTTGCGTTGCTGGTCGTAATGCTGGTCTGCTTCGTGAGCATGGGGTGGCGTGTCGGCATCGTAGTTGCAGCGGCCGTGCCGCTGACGCTGGCAGCCGTGTTTGTCATCATGGCCGCCACGGGCAAGAACTTCGACCGCATCACGCTCGGCTCGTTGATTCTGGCGTTGGGCCTGCTGGTGGACGACGCCATCATCGCCATCGAAATGATGGTGGTGAAGATGGAAGAGGGCTACAGCCGCATCAAGGCCTCAGCCTACGCCTGGAGCCACACCGCCGCGCCCATGCTTTCTGGCACGCTGGTGACGGCTATCGGCTTCATGCCCAATGGATTCGCGCGGTCCACTGCGGGCGAATACACCAGCAATATGTTCTGGATCGTCGGCATTGCATTGATCGCATCGTGGGTGGTGGCCGTGGCGTTCACTCCCTATCTTGGCGTCAAGCTGCTGCCAGATTTGAAGAAGGTTGAAGGAGGGCATGACGCCATCTACAACACGCGCCACTACAACCGTTTCCGGCACGTGCTGGCGCGCGTTATCGCGCGCAAATGGCTGGTAGCCGCAGCGGTGGTGGGATTGTTCGTGCTTGCCATCGTTGGCATGGGCGTGGTCAAGAAGCAATTCTTCCCGACGTCGGACCGGCCCGAAGTCCTGGTCGAGGTGCAGATGCCGTATGGCACGTCAATCGAACAAACCAGCGCCGCGGCGGCGAAGGTTGAAGCCTGGCTGGCCAAGCAGGATGAAGCCAAGATCGTGACGGCCTACATCGGCCAGGGCGCGCCACGGTTCTACCTCGCCATGTCACCGGAACTGCCCGATCCGTCGTTCGCCAAGATCGTGGTGCTGACGGGCAATCAAGAAGAGCGGGAAGCGCTCAAGTTCAGGCTGCGGCAGGCAATCGCCGACGGGCTGGCTCCCGAAGCGCGGGTGCGGGTGACGCAGCTTGTGTTCGGCCCCTATTCGCCGTTCCCGGTCGCCTATCGCGTCATGGGACCAGACCCGGACAAGTTGCGAGAGATCGCCGCTCGCGTCGAGACCACGATGCAGGCCAATCCGATGATGCGCACGGTCAATGTGGATTGGGGGCAGCGGGTACCCACCTTGCACTTCACGCTGGATCAAGACAGGCTCCAAGCCGTGGGGTTGACCTCAAGCTCGGTCGCCTTGCAGTTGCAGTTCCTGCTTAGCGGGGTGCCGCTTACGGACGTGCGCGAAGATATCCGCTCGGTGCAGGTCGTGGGCCGCGCGGCCGGTGACATTCGTCTTGATCCCGCGAAGATCGCCGGGTTCACGCTCGCCGGATCGGCAGGGCAGCGCATTCCGCTGTCGCAAGTAGGCACTGTGGATGTGCGCATGGAAGATCCTGTCCTGCGCCGCCGAGATCGCACGCCAACGATCACGGTGCGCGGCGACATTGCCGAAGGGCTGCAAGCACCGGACGTTTCCAGCGCGGTCTTGAAGCAGTTGCAGCCGATCGTGCAGACGCTTCCTGCGGGCTACCGGATTGAGGAAGCGGGTTCGATCGAAGACTCCGCCAAAGCCACCAAAGCCATGCTGCCGCTGTTCCCGATCATGATCGCGCTGACGTTGCTCATCATCATTCTTCAAGTGCGCTCGATCGCGGCCATGGTGATGGTGTTTGCCACCAGCCCACTGGGCTTGATCGGCGTGGTGCCGACCTTGCTGATCTTCCAGCAGCCGTTCGGCATCAACGCCCTGGTCGGGCTGATTGCGCTGTCGGGAATCCTGATGCGCAACACGCTGATCCTGATCGGCCAGATTCATCACAACGAACAGGAAGGGTTAAGTCCGTTCAATGCCGTTGTCGAAGCCACCGTGCAGCGCGCAAGGCCCGTGATCTTGACGGCCTTGGCCGCGATTCTGGCCTTTATCCCGCTGACCCATTCCGTGTTCTGGGGGACGCTGGCCTACACGCTGATCGGCGGCACCTTTGCGGGGACGATCCTGACCCTGGTGTTCCTGCCGGCGATGTATTCGATCTGGTTCAAGATCAGGCCGGTGACTTCGTAAGCTTGAGGCCTTCCTGCAATCGCCAACATACCCGCCGGGCGAGTTCCGCGACCATCATCCCGACTCGCCCGACAGAATCCATGTGATAGGACGCGACGTACTCATACTCCGGCAACTGCACGGCTGACTTGATCACCTGAAGCGACTTCGCATGCTTTCCTGCTGTCATGCAGGCTTCACTGATCACACCGATGCCCCAGCCCGCTTCGGTGATGCGCAGCAACGCCTCGGTCGAGTTGGTTGAACTGAGCTGCACCGGCCACAGACCGTTGTTGCGGAATAGTTCCTCGACGGATCCGTAGGTGGCCGAGTCCCGCGCGTACGTCATGATCCGGTATTGCGCCAACTCCCGCAGCGACATGGTCTTGGGCAGGCGCAGGGATCGGCTTGCGATCCACTGATTCTGGTATCGCACCAAAGGCAGGTTCCGGACACCAGCGCTCAGCGTATTGCCCATGATGATGGCCAGGTCCAATTCGCCTTTTTCTAATAGATCGCGCAAACGGGGCGATGTGTCGACGATCAGTTCGGTTGTCAGATGCGGCAAGTCCTGCGCAATTTCTGAAAACAGGTCAACGATCCATGCGCTGACGATGGTGCCCGTGGCGCCGATACGAACCTTTTGCGGTTGATTCTGCTGCCCGTCCGCCAGTTGTTTGAAGCGGGTCGAGGTCTCCAGGATTTGCTCTGCCAGTTGCAAGAGCTGCATCCCCTTCGCCGTCAGCTGAACATCGCCGCCGCTGCGATCGATGAGCTGAGCACCCACCTCGCGTTCCAGCGCCACGAGTCGCATCGAGATGGCCGGTTGAGTGATGTACAGACGGTTGGCCGCAGCGCGAAAGCTCCGCAGCGTCGCAATCGATACGAAGGCTTCGATCTGCCGTAATTCCACGTGACCCCCTCATCAATAATTCTTATCAAATCGTAGCACTCGAATCAATTGGACGGATGGGTAGGCGCTTCTTATATTGGCGGCAAGTCACGTGCGTACCGAGATACGCCCATCAATTTGCCCAGAGTGGCTCAGAGAATTTGATGCATAGCACCGCCCCTACCGAACCCAGCCGCACGCTCGTTGAAGCTCGGCTTCAATCCCCGCCATCCCGGCTGATGGTGGACTTCTACGAGAAGCCTCATCTCGAACGAGAAGTCCGGCAGTTCGATGAATATCTTCAGGTCGACATCGCCCACACGGTCATGTTGGCGGAACAAGAAATCCTGACCCCAGCCCAAGCGCAAGCGATTTTGCTGGCCTTGGAAGAGATCGCCGCTTTAGGCGCCAGCCATTTTCCGATGGATCCGGCAAAGGGAAGCTTCTTGCTGCAAGTGGAGGCGTTCCTGTTTGATCGTGTAGGCGAATCGATTGGCGGCCGTATGCACACCGGCCGCAGCCGTCTTGACCAGGGGCCGACGGTGCGCAGGCTGTACAAGCGGCGTCATCTGATGGAGGTGATGAAAAACCTCATCGAATTGCAGGCGTCCATCCTTGCCTTGGCTTCGCGTCATAGCGACACGGTGATGCCTGGGTATACGTGTTTGCAGCACGCGCATCCGACGACGTTCGGCCATTACTTGCTGTCGTTCAGCAGCAAGTTGGCGGACGACTTCGATCGACTGCGGGAGGCTTATGCCCGGGTCAATTTGAGCCCTTTGGGATCGGCGGGGCTGGCGGGTACGGCCTGGCCAATCAACCGTGAACGCACACAAGCGTTGTTGGGGTTTGACGGTTTAGTCACGAATTCAAAGCTGTCGCGCGAAGCCTATTACGCTGCGGAGATTGCCGGTGCGCTGTCGTTTGTGATGTCCACACTGAATGACCTCGCAACGGATCTACACGTGTGGTCCAGCCATGAGTTTGGCTTTGTGCAAACGGCCGACGAATTCTGCGGCACCAGTTCGATCTTCCCGCAGAAGAAGAATCCTGCGGGACTGGAGGCCGTGAAGTTTGCGGCGGGCGGATCGACGACGTGGCTTGCCACCGCACTTGCCACGTTCCGTGCAGAAGGCACGGGCGACGTGGTCATGCGCGAGGTTCCTATTCTTGACTCGGCTTTCATGGCGACCCAAGGCAGCCTGGCGCTAATGGCGGCCATCATGGAAACGCTGACGGTGAACGAGGCGCGGATGGTGCAGGCGGCCAACGCGAACTGGTCCACGGCCACCAACCTGGCCGATCAGATCGTGCGCGAGGGCGATCTGTCGTTTCGGGAGGCGCATAGCCTGGTGGCGCGTCTGGTGCGCGAGTGCGTGGATCAGGGCATTCCGGTAGAAGACGTGACCGCTGACCTGTTGCGCAACGCGGCGGCGGCGTTAAATCTTCCCGCGCCGGAGTTGTCGACCGACGCGGTGCTTCGCTGCCTGGATGCACGCGCCTTCGTGCAAACACGCACGTCAACAGGCGGCACGGCCGCCTCACAAATCGACGAACTCACACGAATCGCACGCACGGTGCTTGCCGACCAAGAGACATGGCTCCGCGAACGCGAAGCAAGGCTAGCCGCCGCCACGGCTGCCCGAAAGCAGGCTGTGGCCGAGTGGTGCCTCACTAACCATGTTGTCGTTCGCTAAAAGGGAGCATCCCAATGTTCAAAAAACTAGTACTGACCGCCGTGGCACTGAGTTTCAGCATGGCTTCCCATGCCCAGGACTACCCGAGCAAACCCGTCACCCTGATCGTGCCGTTCGCACCCGGAGGCACGGTCGATGTCATGGGACGTCTGATCGCTGAACGCTTGAGCGTTCATCTTGGCAAGCAGGTCATTGTCGAGAACCGGGCCGGTGCTGGCGGCATCATTGGTACCGGTTATGTCGCCAAGGCACCGGCAGATGGCTACACCTTGCTGGTGGGAACGCAGGGGCAGGTCATGCAGCCGTTGCTGTACAAAAAGCTGACGTTCGACAGCAACAAGGATCTGGTCACGGCAGCGACCTTCGCATCGGTACCCAACGTACTCGCCGTCTCGCAGAACACGCCGGCCGCCACGATGGCTGAGTTTGTTGCGTACGCAAAAGCCAATCCTGGCGCGATCAACATGGGATCCGCTGGCATCGGATCAATCAATCATCTTCTGGGTCAGATCTTCCAGGATCGCGCGCATGTTCAGCTGACGCACGTTCCTTATAAAGGTGCCGCGCCGGCAACAACGGATTTGCAGGCCGGCCAGGTCAATGCGCTATTCGTGAACCTGCCTAACGTTCTTCCGTACGTCAACGCAGGCCGGGTCCGCCTGTTGGGCGTCGCTTCAGATAAGCGCGTTTCCGTCATTCCGGATGTGCCGACATTCGCTGAAGGCGGAGTCGATGGTGTGGTGCTGGATTCCTGGTACGGCATCATGGCGCCGGCCGGCACGCCCCGCGCGATCCTGGAGAAGATCCAGGACAGCGTGGTGGCCGTCACCAAAGAACCATCGTTTGTGGCGGCGCTAGCGAAACAAGGTGCCTTGCCGCTTGCAAGCAACCTGGAGGAGTCCGCAAAAATCATGGCCGATGAGCTGAAGCTGTGGACACCCGTTATTGAAAACGCAAACGTTCAGATGGACTGATGTCGCGTAATCCTCGGGCGCTACGCTGCCAGTTTGTTGGCGGCCTGTTGCAGGCCGTTGAGGATGCTGTCGGCCACGTGCATGGGGAATCCAGCCGGCAACAGCTTACGGACGGTCTTGATGACCCCGGGCGTGCGCGCCACCAGGTCGTCGAGGACATGCTCCACCCCCTTACCGTTGTGATTCACTACGCCATGTTCGGTGCCCACGGTAATCCAGTGCCGACGCAGGATGTCGCGCATGACCCAATGGGGGTTTTTCGAGCGCACAGCCATGGCCATCTTGGCATCGTACGGCGACAGCTGATTCGCACCGCTGCCGATGATGGGGTAGGCGGAAAGCACGTCGTACAGCGGGGTGAGTTCGTAGGTACCCCCTTGGCGCACGAAGATGCTGAAGTTCTTCGCGTGGCCATCCGTGGCGCGCAGCATCCAGAAGAGTACCTGGGCCTGGAAGAAGGTGCGGCGGTCGCGGTCAGGAGCGCGCGACGTGGCCAACAGCTTCATGATTTGACGCACACCCGGCCCGCCGTCGGACTCGTACTTCAAATGCGGCGGGGTTGCCGTCGCTTGGCACATGTCTTCCTGCGGCAGCCGGATGAGCCAGCGCTTACCCTCCGGGTTTTCCCACCACATCCGGTCGAAGCGCTCGACCGCCAGCACCTTCATGTCCTCAAAGATCAGGGGTTGGGTGCGCGCCACAGGCATTTGGTAGGCGTGCAAAATTTCCGAACACAGCCACTCGTTTTCGACTGAATCGCTCATGTCGAACTTCATGTTGGCGACCAGGCCCAGTGGCAGCTTGAAGATGTGAGTGGTCGGTGTCGCGCGATGGGGTCGGCACCAGCGCCCGTCGTACCAAAGCATGGCGGACTTTTCCTGTGCGCCGGCAATGGAGATGCGGAAGTCTTCATCCTCAGCAGCGTTCCGGCCCAAGGGGCCTGGCGTCAGGGTGTTGCGAAGCAGCTGGGCAATTTCGGCGTCGCTCATCGGAACCGCGTTCACCTCGTGAACGCCGTCCGGCGCCTCGGGGCCCGGCACCACTTGCAGCGCGCCGACACAGTCCCGACCGACTTCAGCCAGCAAGGCGAATGCGTTGGTCGAACCCGCTTGATACCGACGTGCGACGCGCTCGCGGATTTCCTTGCTGTCCGGCAGCAGGTTTTCGAAATAGGTGCGTACGGCTTCGCCCCTGTGCGGCGGATTGCCCGGGGTGAAGGGTAGAGACAGCGACAACGGGCGCCCCTGGCCGGAAGCCACCCAAGCGTCGGCATACTGCAGGACTTCTCCGACTTGCGGTTGCACACTCCAGGTGCCGACGAATTCGCCGTTCATCCAGAGATTCAGGGTGCGGGTGTGTGAGCGTCGACCCATGGCTTTACCAGCTGGGGCCCACCGACGTCGTGGGCGACGGTGATTCACTGGTCTTACGCAACACGAGCTCGACGCCCAAGATGCTCAGAAGCTCCAGCAGGCGCTCGGCGCTGACCTTGCCGGCATGGCGCTCGAGATTAGACAAGGCTTGCTGGCTGACGCCCAGGCGCATAGCCGTTTCCGCTTGGGTCAGGCCGGACTGTTTACGAAAACCCTTGAGAATCGCTGGCAGTTGCTCTGCCGTGCGGACAGTGAAGTCGGCCATACAAGCCTCACGTTGTTTTTTCGATTTACAAAGTCTAGTCGGTAAAATCGAAATACTCAACTTAAGTTGTAAAGCACGAATACAAAGCATATGTTGTATGTTTGCATTACAAACCTGGATTTGTGAAAGGTGCGGGGTCACCCCGCGCCAAAGCCGGCCGCCGGTAGTATGCGCGTATACCTCCAGCCGCAGCTCCATTCAAGGATCCATCCGTGACTAGCGCACGCCCCGCCGCCTCCCCGCCGCCGCTCAGCCCAAGACAGCCACAGGAAACGACGATGCCCGCGACGCGGATGAAAACCAGGCCCCTGTGCCTGCACCGCGCCGAAGACCCGGTATCGCTCATGCCGAACTTGCCAGGCAAGGGGCAGTGATGGGCAGCCCGACCGATGCGCGCATGCGATGGCGCGAACAGCAGCGCGCGCTGCGTCTGGACGATGCAGAGACGCAACGCGCCGCACTTGAGGCGCAGGCCGACGCCGCACGGGCGTGGGCCGAACACGCGCGCAGGGCGCCCACGGTCGCGCGCTTGTCATGGCAGGGCGTCGAATTTGACGTGCTCAACCTTGAACGCGCTCAACGCCTGCTGGGAAGCATCCGCGACACCGACAACGCGGCTGCGTATGTGTTGATGGACGAAGCTGCCCAAGCGCGGTATCCGGTTGAGGCCGCACGCGAATGGGTGTTTCTAGTCGCCCATGCGCCCATACGCGCCGCAACACTGGATTTGCCCAACACGTTGCCGGATCACCCGCAGCTGCGCGTGGCGGGTTGGATCTTTCGGGCAGGCATGCACGCGCGCCGCGTAAGCGTGGGCGACGCAGCCCAGCTGCACGACGAAGCGCCGCATAGGGAGTCCGGCGGCCCCTGGTTGATTGTGGACGGCCCCTCCGAATTGGAGTTGCTGATGCTGCCTGCGGGCGAGCACGCCTTCACCTCGGGCCTTGCCGTGGGCACCCTGCTGGCACGCGATTACCGTTGCCGCATACTGGTACGCGGCCGCCTGGAAGTAGCGTGCCTGCTCGCTGCCGGCGGCGATGTGTGCCTTACCGAGGCGCCTCGCATCGAACTGCTGGCCACCGATGACGCCTCCCCAGATCGCGCCCGCGTCATGTCGCGTCACGGCCGCAGCTATCGTTTTCATCCGCCCACCCACTTGCTGGACGAACTGGTCGCGCCCGCTTGGTTACGCCGGGATGCGCGCGGCCATGCGCGTCTTGCGCTCGATCTGACCGGGCCCGATGATGCGCAAGGTCTGCTCCGCTCGCGTGCGGAGATTGACGCGGTCTATGCAGGATTCGCCGACGAGCTGGCCCAGGCATTGGAAGATCTGGCGGCGCGGTTGCGTAGCGCCGGGCCAGCGCGATTGTCGGCAGGATTCGGCAATGGTCCGTCGGATCAGGCGAGCTACGAAGAAAGCGCGGCGGGAGCGCGGGAATTGGTGCGACAGATCGGCCATTCGGTCGACCTGCGGGTGAGCGCCGTACAGCCGGAACCCGGCGCACCGATCTCGCTGCGACTCGAAGCACTGACCGCGCCCGTGCGGGAGCGCCATGTCCGCTTGGCCAAGCCCGACGACGATGACAGTGAAGCGCTAAGCATCAAGCGCGCGCTGCGCGCCGCGCTTGAGCGACTGCGGTGGCAATATCCCTTGGCATGAGATCCCGCGCGCGATACGTCGAACCAGCATCAACCCTTCGCCGCTTGGGCCGTGAACGGGTCAGGAGCCGCAGCATGGGCAGTGTTCATCGCGGCACAGCATGACAACGGAGACGGCAACGCGAGCATGAGTGCAATCCTGCAAGTCACGGAAGAACCCCTGTCCGAAGAGGACATCCTGCTGCTGCGCCGCAGCCGCAGCGGCACATCGCTGACGGCTATATTCGCTGGCCTGATGTTCCTGCTGCTCGCAAGCACCGCGATCCTGTGCGTCGTCCTGTTCGTGTCCGACAGCAGTCTGCGCCACGGTGCGGAAGGCATGCTGGTGCTGGCGTGCGCGGTGGCGGTCGCGGGCTTCTTGGTCTTTCTTGGGCGCAGGTTATTGCGCATGCCGCACGCTTGGCGCCGCTTCGACCAGGCGTTGAAGGGGCGGCTACCCAAGCAGATCGTTTCCGGCCACCTGACCGGCTTTGGCCCGTCCGAAGCGCCAGGCATCTGCTACCTCTTCGGCGAGCAGCGCGTGGACGTGGCCCTGCCGTACTGGAACGAGATCACGAGGGACAGCCGTAACGGCTCGCGCCCTCTGACGGCCACGGCGCTGACAGATTTGCCGGTGCGCCTGCATCTGCTGACGCTGTGGCCCGGCTCGCCGCCGGTGCTGCTGCGGTCCGAATACCCGATGAGCGCTCAGGCCTGGAATTCGGTCGAGGAAATCAGCGATGCCGACCGCGAGACCGTGCGCAAGGAAGAACTAGGCGCGCGCAAGCTGTTCTACGCGCTCGCCCTAATAGCCCTCGCCGGCAGCCTGTTCCTGGGACCCTTGATCCTGCTGTCCCCATGCTTCGCACTGTTGGGACTCGTCCTGGGCATGCACAGCCCCAGGCTGAAGCGCGCCCGCTACAAGCACGGGGTGCGAGGCGTGGTCGAAGAGATCGTGACTTACCGCCTGCGCACGACCACCCCGGGCGCATCCACGCTGGTCCACAACTATCGCATCGGCGGCGTAATGTACCGGGTCGAGCACTTCGGGCAGGCGGCAGCACCGGGTCAGGCCGTCGCGTTCGAGTATCTGGACGGAGCGGACGTTGTCGGGCCGCGTGCCATGTTCTTCCAAATCGAAGACCAGCCTACGATGACGCTATGAGGGCACGGTGCAATCGCACCGCAGCCGCGCCCCCAATCCCCATCACTCCACCGTCACGCTCTTGGCCAGGTTACGCGGCTTGTCCACGTCCGTGCCGCGCGCGCATGCCGTGTGATACGACAGCAGTTGCAGCGGGATCGTGTGCAAGATCGGCGAGAGCTTGCCGTAGTTCTCGGGCATGCGGATCACGTGCATGCCTTCGGCGCTCTGGATCTTGCTGTCGGCATCGGCGAACACATACAGTTCACCGCCGCGCGCACGCACTTCCTGCATGTTGGACTTCAGCTTTTCCAGCAGCTCATCCTTGGGCGCGATGGTGACGACGGGCATGTGCTCGGTCACCAGCGCCAGCGGGCCGTGCTTGAGTTCGCCGGCCGGGTAGGCTTCCGCGTGGATGTAGCTGATTTCCTTGAGCTTCAGCGCGCCCTCCAGTGCGATCGGGTAGTGCATGCCACGGCCCAGGAACAAGGCGTTTTCCTTGGACGCGAAACGGTCGGCCCACGCCATGATCTGCGGCTCCAGCGCCAGCACCGAGCCAATGGCCACGGGCAGGTGGCGCAGCGCCTTCAGGTGGTCGGCTTCCTGCTCTTCGGAGAGATTGCCGCGCACTTGCGCCAGCGTCAGCGTCAACAGGAACAGCGCGGTCAGCTGGGTGGTGAAGGCCTTGGTGGACGCCACGCCGATTTCAACGCCGGCGCGCGTGATGTAGGACAGCTTGCACTCGCGCACCATGGCGCTGGTGGACACGTTGCAGACCGTCAGCGTGTGTTCCATGCCCAGCGAGCGCGCGTGCTTCAGCGCTGCCAGCGTGTCGGCCGTTTCGCCGGACTGCGAGATCGTGACGACCAGCGAACGCGGGTTCGGCACGCTGTCGCGGTAGCGGTATTCGCTGGCGATTTCGACGGCCACCGGGATCTTGGCGATGGATTCGATCCAGTACTTGGCGGTCAGGCCTGCGTAGTAGCTGGTGCCGCAAGCCAGGATCAACAGGGAATCGATTTCCTTGAAGGTCTTGTAGGCCTGGTCGCCGAACAGCTCGGGCGTGATGGCTTCGATGTCTTGCAGCGTGTCGCCCACGGCGCGCGGCTGTTCGAAGATTTCCTTCTGCATGTAGTGGCGATACGGGCCGAGTTCGGCGGCGCCGGTATGCACGTGCACAGTATGCACGTCGCGTTCGACGTTCTTGCCATTGGCGTCCACGATCCAGACGCGCGACAGTTGCAGGTCAACGACGTCGCCGTCTTCCAGGTAAATGATCTGGTCGGTCGTGCCGGCCAGCGCCAACGCGTCGGATGCCAGGAAGTTTTCGTTCTGGCCCACGCCCACCACCAGCGGCGAGCCTTGGCGCGCGCCCACCACGCGATGCGGTTCATCGCGGCAGAACACGGCGATGGCGTACGCGCCATGCAGACGACGCACGGCGTTTTGCACGGCTTCGAACAGATCGCCCGCGTACAGATGGTTCACCAAGTGCGCGATGACTTCGGTGTCGGTCTGGCTTTCAAACACATAACCCACGGCCTGCAATTCGGCGCGCAGTTCGTCGTGGTTTTCGATGATGCCGTTGTGCACCAGCGCGATGCGCGGTTCGTCGTTGCCCAGGTGCGAGAAATGCGGGTGGGCATTATGCGTGGCCGGCACGCCGTGCGTGGCCCAACGCGTGTGGGCGATACCCGTGAAGCCTTGCACCTTGTCCTGTGCAACCTGATCGGCCAGTTCGGCCACGCGCTGCGTGCTGCGCGTGCGGCGCAGATGGCCGTCGGCGTAGACGGCGACGCCGCAGGAATCGTAGCCGCGATATTCCAGGCGCTTCAGGCCTTCAACAAGAATCGGGGTGATGTCGCGCTGGGCGACGGCGCCAACAATGCCGCACATAGGAGAGACTCCGCTAAGTTCGTGTACCGACGCATTGTGCGCGACTCGCCAAGAAATTTGATTTCTTAATGTGGCTTAGTTTGGAAGTTAATTCCCTTACATATTTGTGATTAAATAATCTTTCGTTCAAATCGTATTTTTGAATTAATCATGCAAAATCCGCAGATTCCAGGGCCAGAGTTGGATGATCTGGACTTGCGCATTCTTGAACAGTTACAAGAAGACAGCTCGCTGACCAATCAAGACCTGGCCGCGCGCGTGCACGCGTCGCCCCCCACTTGCCTGCGGCGGGTAAGAAGACTGGTGGATGAGGGCGTGATCGACCGCCAGGTGGCGATCCTGTCCGCCGAAAAACTCGGCAGCACCCTGACGGCCATCGTGGAAATCACACTGGATGTGCAAGCCGCCGAAAGCCTCGCCGCCTTCGAACAAAGCGTGCTGGCCGAGCCAGCGGTGTTGCAGTGCTATCGCGTATCGCCCGGGCCGGACTTCGTGCTGATCGCGCAAGTCAAAGACATGCCGGCCTACCACGCCCTGGTGCACCGCGCCTTTACCGCGCAGGCCAATGTACGCAACGTGCGCACGTTCTTTTCCGTGCATCGCGCCAAGTTTGAAACGCGGATTGATGTGCGGGGGTGATAGTCCGGCCCAGATTTGTCTGAATTTACCGCGCGAAGGCGTGGCAGAAGGCAGCGCCAGTGGATAATGCGTCATGTACCGGCAACAGGTGCCATTGCGTCTCGTACGGGAGCCTTCCTTGCAAATGCCCTCCACCACCCAATATTTGGAAATGATCGCAGCCCATCTGAATGCCCCTTATGGGCCGGTGGTGCACCCGGGCGACGTGGCCGCCGCATTGCGTGGCGGCGACCTGACGTCTCTGCCCGGCGATGAGTTGGCCAAGGAATTGGTGGCTAGCATGTTCATCGAATTGGAGCCTGAATTTATCGGCAGGGCGAGCTACGAAGCGGGGGTCCGCCTGGAAGAGGCGAACGCGCTTTATCAACAGGTTCGCAGGCAATTCGGCCTGCCCAGATCCACGCGCTGGGAAGCGGCTTTGGAAGGAGTGCTTTGATGAGCACTTCCCTCAGCGACATCCAGACGCATCGCGCCAGCGGCCCGTGGAAAAAACTGGAGGAACGCGCGCAAAAGTTGGTAGAGGAGGCTCGCCATCGCGGCGGCGATTCTTTCCAACCCGTCTTGGGAGGCGGTACGCGATTGATGCTCGCGCTTAATCATCGGATAAGCGACGACGTTGATCTTTTCGTAGATTCGCCTGGATGGCTTCCTTACATCTCGCCCCGGCTTAACGACATGTTCGAAGATGAGCTTGCCGGTTACAACGAAGACAACGCCCATGTGAAGCTACGCTTTGCGGAAGGCGAAATCGATTTCGTGGTGGCAGCGCCATTGCTTTCTGAATCGCTAAACGTGTGGAATCCCCCGGCGGAAGAAACCACTTTTCCGATGGAGTCTCCGGCTGAAGTGCTGGCCAAGAAACTATTCTTCCGAGGATGGGCGCTGACTGCGCGCGATCTATTCGACTGGGTCATTCTTCAAACCGAGGCGCCTGACGACGCGATTCCCGAAAAGGCGCTTGCCGTGCTGCTGGAATCAAAGCTGGACGGCATCAGCACCGCTCTCACGCATATGGCACAGCGCCATTCCCAGCAACTGGCATGGGATCGGATTCGAACCCATCATCTGCCCGATCTCGGCTGGGCAACGCAGTGGGCGGCTGCGCGTTTGGCGCACTGGTCAGCCCTTGCGGCTAGCCCCCGATCCGCCCCCTAGCCATTGGCGCCTTTGGCGCGAGAACATTTACCCCCGCCCCAGCAAACGCTCGAACTGCGCCAGATACCGGTTACCCATGTGCTGGACGTCGTGTTCGCTTTTCACGTACGCGTAGGCGCGTTCGGTGATGTCTTGGCGGAAGGCGGCGTCGTCCAGGCAGCGGGCCATGCCGGCTGCCATGGCCTGGTGGTCGCCTACCGCCACCAGCACGCCGCGGCCGTCGGCCAGGCTTTCTTTCAGGCCGCCTGCGTCGGTGGAGACTACCGGCACGCGTTGCAGGAAGGCGTCCAGCACGCTGCTGCCTAGCGCCTCTTCTTCCGAGCTCATTACGAACACGTCGAGGATGCTGTAGAAGTCTTCCACGCCCTTGCGAAAGCCTGCAAAGCGGTAGACGTCTTCGATGCCCAGCTTCTTGGCTTCGTCTTTGGCCTGCTGCTCGCGGTCGCCGCCGGCGCCGAAGTGCAGGAAGACGAAGTCGCGGCGGGTCTTGGCCAATTCGCCCACGGCGCGCACCAGCGTGACGGGGTCCTTGTCGCGGATCAGCGCGGCGGACGTTGCCATGACCTTCTTGCCGGTCAGGTCGAATTCGCGCACCAGCTGGGCGACGTTGTCGGCGTTGATCTCGTGCGGTTCGACGGCGCTGCGGATGATGACGGGCTCGATGCCCAGCCGGCGCGGCTCGCTCGCGGCCATTTCACTGATGGCCACCAGCAGATTCGCGTGGCGCCACTTGTAGCCCGTCTTCCATTCGTCGCCGGGCTTGACGACGAACGAGGTGCGGCGCGAGAACACCACCGGGTTGCGGTGCAGCCATTTGGTCAGCACGGCCCACGTGATGGTATTGGCCGTCTGCGCGTGGATGATGTCGTAACGGCCCGCGCCCGCCAGGAATGCCAGCTGCCCGGGCACGTTGCGGCAGGTGTGGGCGACAAATCCTTCCTGGCGCGCGCGCTCGGCCAACGGCGCGCCTTCGCGGCACATCACTTCGACGTCATGGCCGGCCTTGCGGAACGCGCGCATGCAATACAGCGTCTGCCGCTCGCCGCCACGCCAGCCTTTTTCGAAGTTCAGTTGCAGGATCTTCATGCGCGGCCGATGCCCGAATACTCGAAGCCCTGCGCGCGCACGTCGGCCGGCGTGTAGAGGTTGCGGCCGTCGATGATCAGCGGGGTTTTCAACAAGGCCTTCACGCGGTCGAAGTCGGGTGCGCGGAAGACCTTCCATTCGGTGGCGATCAGCAGCGCGTCGGCGCCGTCCAGCGCGTCGTACATGTCGGTGGCAAAGCTGATGCCCGGCTGGCCGACCAGCACGCGCGCGGCTTCGTGCATGGCGACGGGGTCGTAGGCGCGCACTTCGGCGCCACGGCGGGTCAGTTCGGCGATGACGGTCAGGCTGGGCGCTTCGCGCATGTCGTCCGTGTTCGGCTTGAATGACAGGCCCCACAGCGCGATCTTGCGGCCGCGCAGGTCTTCGCCGTAACGCGCGATCAGCTTTTCAGACAGGCGGAATTTCTGCGCATGGTTGGCGGCCTCGGCCGCTTCGATAACGCGCATCGGCAGCGAATTTTCAGATGCCGTGTTGACCAGCGCCTGCACGTCCTTCGGGAAGCACGAGCCGCCGTAGCCCGCACCCGGATACAGGAAGTGGTAGCCGATGCGCGGG
>CAJYKY010000156.1 GCA_913775005.1 uncultured Achromobacter sp. | reverse complement strand
GTGGTTGCGGCTGCTGCGCGCGCGTGAACTGCTGCTGCAAACGCGGATGTCGATCATGGGGGTGACGGTGGCTTGCGGGTTTCAATCGCCCTGCCATTTCAGCAAGGCGTACCGCGCGCGCTTCGGTCACCCGCCCAGCAGCGAGCGGCGGCTGCCGCCGGAGTAGAGGTCGGGCCGCGTAGGTCGGGCCGCGTAGGCCGTGCCGCGTAGGCCTGACCGCTCATAACCCGAGCCGCGCCGCCCACCACCGGGATCGTTCCCCTCACGCCAACATGCCGTGCGGGTCGATGACAAATTTCTTCGCTGCACCCGCGTCGAACGCCGCGTACCCCTCGGGCGCGGCGTCCAGCGAAATGACCTGTACGCCCACCACCTCTGCGATGTTGATGCGGTCCCACAAGATGGCCTGCATCAGCGCGCGGTTGTACTTCAGCACCGGCGTCTGGCCCGTGTGAAAACTATGCGCGCGCGCCCAACCCAGGCCGAAGCGCACCGCCAGCGTGCCGCGTTGCGCGGCGGCATCTGCGGCGCCGGGGTCGTCCGTGACGTACAGCCCGGGGATGCCGATGCGGCCCGCCACGCGAGTCACTTCCATCAGCGCGTTCAGCACCGTGGCGGGCGCTTCGCCTTGTGATCCCAGCGCGCCATGGCCCCGGGCCTCGAAGCCGACCGCGTCAATCGCGCAGTCGACTTCGGGCGTGCCAAGCAAGGCCGCAATCTGTTCCCCCAGCGTCGTGTCCTGAGACAGGTCGGCGGTTTCGAAACCGACTTGGCGCGCGTGCGCCAGCCGCAAGGGGTTCATGTCGCCCACGATCACTACCGCTGCGCCCAGCAGCCGCGCGGAGGCGGCAGCAGCCATGCCAACAGGTCCGGCGCCCGCCACGTAGACGGTGCTGCCCGGCCCCACGCCTGCACTGACCGCGCCATGGAAACCGGTAGGCAGAATGTCCGACAAGCACGTCAGGTCGCGCATCTTTGCCATTGCCTGGTCGCGGTCAGGAAAGCGCAGCAGGTTGAAGTCGGCATACGGCACCATGACATATTCGGCCTGCCCGCCGATCCAGTCGCCCATGTCCACATAACCATAGGCGCCGCCGGGGCGTGCGGGGTTCACGGTCAGGCAGACGCCGGTGTCCTGTTCCTTACAGGTGCGGCAGCGGCCGCAAGCCACGTTGAACGGCACGGACACGATGTCGCCCGATTGCAGGGTTTCGACGTCGCGGCCGACCTCGACGACCTCGCCCGTGATTTCATGCCCGAGCACCAGGCCCTTCTTTGCCGTAGTGCGCCCACGCACCATGTGCTGGTCCGACCCGCAGATGTTGGTGGACACTACCTTGAGAATGACGCCGTGTTCGATCTTGCGGCCACGCGGGTCGACCAGTTTCGGAAAGCTGATCGATTGCACCTCGACGCGCCCGTCGCCCACGTAAACCACGCCTCTGTTCGCTGCCATGTCCTGGTCTCCTTGCCGGTCTTGCCGGGTCGATACGGGCCGGTGCCCGCAAGCAGGAATTCTGGCAAGCGGGAAGGGCAGAAACTTCTCTTTTTGCGACGCTCCCTGGCGCGGACACGACAGCCTGTCACCGTGAGGTATCGATGTCGCAAACCGGCAAGTTCGCGGCCTGCGCGGAAAAGAGCTGCGGACGCCTTCGGAGAAGAATGGCGTTCAACCGGCCCGCCTGCCCGCTGCCGTGATCGCGCGCCAAGGAGCCCCGATGAGCCGCTATTCCCTTTTCAGCCTGATTCGCAATGGACTGTCCAACCATCAACGCTGGACGCGCGCCTGGCGCAGCCCGGAACCGCAGCGCGCGTATGACGTGGTGGTGGTGGGCGGGGGCGGCCATGGTCTGGCCACGGCGTATTACCTGGCCAAAGAGCATGGCGTAAAGCGTATCGCCGTGTTGGAAAAGGGCTGGGTCGGCGGCGGCAATACCGCGCGTAACACCACCATCATCCGCTCGAACTATCTGTGGGATGAATCGTCGCAGCTGTACGAAAAGTCCATGCAGCTGTGGGAGGGCTTGTCGCGCGCGCTTAACTACAACGTCATGTTCAGCCAGCGTGGCGTCATGAACCTGGCGCACACCTTGCAGGACGTGCGCGACACGCAGCGCCGCCTGACGGCCAACCGGTACAACGGCATCGATGGCGAATGGCTCACGCCCGCCCAGATCCAGAAGATCGTGCCCGCCATCAACCTGGCCAGCCGCTATCCGGTGCTGGGCGCGTCCTTTCAGCGGCGGGGCGGCGTGGCCCGGCACGATGCGGTGGCGTGGGGCTATGCGCGGGCGGCGGATCGCCTGGGGGTGGACATCATTGAAAACTGCCCGGTCACCGGCATCCGGCGTGAAGACGGCCGCGTGGTGGGCGTGGAAACCGGCAAGGGCTATATCCAGGCGGACAAGGTGGCGGTGGTGGCAGCGGGGCATTCCAGCGTGATTGCCGACATGGCCGGCCTGCGGCTGCCGCTGCAAAGCCATCCCTTGCAGGCGCTGGTATCGGAGCCGCTGAAGCCGGTGCTGGACACCGTGGTGATGTCCAACGCCGTGCACGCCTACATCAGTCAGTCCGACAAAGGCGACCTTGTCATCGGCGCGGGCATCGACCAATACGTGGGATATGGCCAGCGCGGCAGCTTTCATCTGGTGGAAGGCACGTTGCAGGCGATCGTGGAGATGTTCCCGCTGTTCAGCCGCGTGCGGATGAACCGCCAGTGGGGCGGCATTGTGGATGTGTCGCCTGACGCCTGTCCGATCA
>CAJYKY010000155.1 GCA_913775005.1 uncultured Achromobacter sp. | reverse complement strand
CCATGTGACCGGCGCGCGGCGCGTCTTCTTCTGGGCCGGTTTGGTGCTGTTGTACCTGTCCATGCATACCCGGGTCGATTACTACGCCGAACGGATGTTCTTCATCCATCGCATCCAGCATCTGGTGCTGCACCATCTGGGGCCGCTGCTGGTGATGGCGGCGTTTCCCGGGCAGGTCATGCGCGCGGGGCTGCCGACGTCGTGGCGGGTGCGCTTGCGCGACTTCCTGCGTACCGGCGCGGGCCGCGCCACGGTGGCCGTGCTGACCAACAAGATTTTTGTTCCGACGCTGTTCGTCTTTTTGGTGCTGGTCTGGCTGATTCCGTCGGTGCAGTTCTATTCCATGCTCGACTGGCGGCTGTACCGGGTGATGAATTGGTCGGTGGTGATCAGCGGCTTCATGTATTGGAACCTGATCCTGGACCGCCGCCCCGCGCCGCCCGCGGCCATGACGCCCGGCGGGCGCGTGATCTCGCCCGTGCTGACCATGCTGCCGCAGATGGTGGCGGGCGCCGTCATCGCCTTCACCGAAAGCGATATCTATCCCTTGTTTGAATTGTGCGGCCGCGCGATTGCGATGTCGGCCCAGACGGACCAGACGATTGGCGGCCTGACCATGTGGATTCCAGCCGCGCTGGTCGAGGTGATCGGCCTGATGGTGGCGCTGGGCACCTTGATGCGCTTGTCGGCCAAGGGGCGGTTGCGCAAGGCGGACCGCGATGCGCGGGCTCGGGCCAAGGCGCGCGCGGCGATGTCCGCCTAGCGCGCCCGCCGGGCTTATTCCGGCAGCAGCCCGTGGTACTTCTTGCCCAGGGCCACGGTGGCCTGGAACATGCCGGCCTTGTTGCCGCAGTCGTAACGCACGCCGTCAAAGCGATGCGCAAACACCGCGCGTTCGCGCATCATCGATGCAATGCCGTCCGTCAGCTGGATCTCGTTGCCGGCGCCCATTTTGGTGGAGCGCAGGTGATCGAAGATGGCGGCTTCCAGCACATAGCGGCCCACCACGGCCAGCGTGGACGGCGCGGCGTCGGGTTCGGGTTTTTCAACGATGTGCGTGACGCGTTCCGTACGCGGGTCGTGGCGCGCTTCGCCGTTGTGCGTGGCCACGATGCCGTACTTGCGGGTGTCGGCACGCGGCACGTCCTGCACGCCCAGCACACTGGCGTTCTGCGCCACGGCGATGTCCACCAATTGCTTCATGGCGGGGGTGTCGGCGTCGATCAGGTCATCGGCCAGCAGCACGGCGAAGGGCTCATCGCCCACGGCGGGCGCGGCGGACAGCACCGCATGGCCCAGCCCCAGCGGGGCCGATTGCCGGATGTAGAGGCAATTCACATGCGCAGGTAGAATGCCCCGCACCATGGAAAGCAGCTCGTGCTTGCCTTTGCTTTCCAGATCGGATTCCAGTTCCGGGGCGGAGTCGAAGTGGTCTTCGATGGCGCGCTTGTTGCGGCCGGTCACAAAGATGAGGTCCGTGATGCCGGCGGCCACCGCTTCTTCAACGGCGTACTGGATCAGGGGCTTGTCGACCACGGGCAGCATTTCCTTTGGCATCGCCTTGGTGGCGGGCAGGAAGCGGGTGCCCATGCCGGCGACAGGGAAAACGGCTTTACGGACGGGACGCATTGAGACCTCGTTTGGGGTATCGGTGAAACATTTTAAGCTCATCGCTATCATAGGCTTATGAACCGCAGGAAAATGCCATCCATTTGCTCGATTGCGAAACGCAGCGCGATGATCGGGCTCAGTGCCGCGCTCATCGCTCCCACTATTCCCGTCACTGCCTGGGCGCAGCCGATGGGCTTGCCTTCGATGGGAGCGGCTTCCGCCGCCGAACTGTCGCCCATGCTGGAACGCAGCCTGGGCGAAGCCATCATGTCGCAAGGCCGGCGCGACCCGACCTATGTCGACGACCCTGAACTCTCCCAATACCTGACCACGATGGGCCGCAAACTGGCGGCCTTTGCGCCTGGGGCCGTGCCCGATGTGGAAATGTTCGGCGTGCGCGACCCCGAAATCAACGCCTTCGCCATGCCGGGCGGGTTCATCGGGGTCAATACCGGGCTGATCGTCTCATCGGGCAGCGAGTCCGAACTGGCCGCAGTGCTGGCGCACGAAATCGGTCACGTGGTCCAGCGCCACATCGCGCGCGGCATGACGCAGCAAAGCCAGAACAGCATGGTGATGCTGGCCAGCCTGGCCGGTGCGCTGCTGGCGGCGCTGGCGGGCGGGGGCGGCAACCTGGCAATGGGCGTGGCTGCCTTCGGCCAAGCCGCCGCCATCAACCGCCAGCTGGGCTTCTCGCGGGATGCGGAACGCGAGGCGGACCGCGCGGGCTTTCAGATGCTGACCAAGGCGGGCTACGACGCCGAGGGCATGTCGCAGATGTTTTCACGGCTGATGAACGCGTCGCGCCTGAATGAAGGGGCGGGCGGCGGCTCGTGGGCCAGCACTCACCCGCTGTCCATCGAGCGGATGTCTGACGTGCAGAACCGCGTGCGTTCGCTGCCGGCCTCGCGTCACGTGGATAGTGACGACTTCTGGTACGTGCGCGCCAAGATGCGCGTGGTGCAAGGGCGCGACGCGGTCAGCCTGCGGTCGGCCGGCCAGCAGTTGCAGGACGAGGCGCAAGCGCTATCGGGCGTGCGCCAGTCGGCCGCGTATTACGGCTTGGCGCTACAGGCGTTCCAGCGCAACAACCTGCCCGAAGCCGACCGCTATTGGAATCTGGCGTCGGCAGGCGGACGCAGTTCCGCGCAGTTGGCCAAGCTTTCCGTCGACATCGCGCTGGCGCGCAAGGAATATCCGCGCGCGCTGGAGCTGGCGCAGGCCGCCACCAAGCGTTGGCCGGATCAGCGTGCGCTGGGCATCGCCTACGCGCAGGCTCTGCAAAGCAATGGCCGTCATGCCGAAGCGCAGGACTACCTGCGCGCCAAGATCAAGCAGTGGGGCAGCGACGAACCCAGCCTTTACCAGATGCTGGCGCAAAGCGAAGAGCGCAACGGCAAGCCGGTGCAGGCGCGGCGCGACCTGGCGCGCTATTACGTGATGACCGGCGCCTTTGCAGCGGCCGAATCGCAGTTGCAGCAGGCGCGCGGGCTGTCCACCGATTTCTACGAGCAATCGCAGATCGACGTACAGATCAAGGAAGTGAAAGACAAGCTGGCCGAGGAACGGCAGCTGCTGGAACGGTTCAAATCGGGCTGATCACAGCCCGGTTTCGAAAAACCGGCCCAGCCGCTGCGGCAGCCAGTTCAAGTGTGCCGGAAACGCGCCGGTAGGGAACCCGGCGTGGCCGCCGTCGGTGGGCTGGTGCAGCAGGATCACGGGCGAGCAGTCTTGCGGCCCCGGCAACGACGCCGCCGGAATGAAAGGATCATTGCGCGCGTTCAGCACCAGCGTCGGCACGGAAATCTTCGGCAGCCACGGCTTGCTGGACGCACGCGTCCAGTAATCCAGCGCATTGCGAAAGCCGTGCATCGGCGCCGTGTAGGTGTCATCGAATTCGCGCAGATCATGCGCATGCGCAATGCGCATTACATCGATGGCGCCAGGAAAACGGTGCGCCTTTTCCAGCACTTTGTGCTTGAGTGTCTTCAGGAAATGGCCGCTGTAGACGCGGCGATTGAACACGCCCGTGGATAACGTCTTGCCGCAGGCAACCAGGTCGAGCGGCACGGAAACCCCGGCAGCCGCCGTCAGCCAGCCCGTGGCTTCCTGGTGTTCACCCAGGTACTTCAGCAGCGCATTGCCGCCCAGCGATACGCCCACCGCATGCCAGCGTGCATGCGGGATGCGGCTACGCACGGTTTCCAAGAGGAAGCCGACTTCAGCGGAATCACCGGAGTAATAGGCGCGGGCGAGCCGGTTGGGCACGCCTGAGCAGCCGCGAAAATGCGCGATCACGACAATCCAGCCGCGCGCCCGGAAATAATGCGCCACGGACTGCGCGTAACGGCTGTTGCTGCCGCCTTCAAGTCCGTGAAACAGAATCAGCGCGGGCGTGTCGGGCGTTTGCGGAAGCGACTTCCAGTCGGCGTCGGTCATCCACCGGGTTGCGGCGGTCTTGCCATTGGCGACGGGGCCTTGCCCGCTGACCGGCGCACCATCGGCGGCCTTGTGCGGAAACAGGCCCGGGCCCGTCCAGTCGAAATCCACGAAGTCCGTGTCCGGCGTATCCACGCGGTCTCGCACGAAGGCGATGCGGTGGTACTGCGCGAAGACGGACGCATAGATGGTCTGGGCGTCGCCCCCTGGCAACCAGGAGGGAACGGGGCAGGGGGACGTATCGAGACGAGCAGCGGCCAACTAAAAATCCACCCGATTCAATGCAGCATGTCGGGTACGTCGTGCAAGTCGAGCACCCCAGCTTCCGTGGGCGCCGGCGACGAATGGTGCATGACCATGCGCCAGCCGGTGGGACCCTTGTGGTAGATATTCGTGGCGTAGCAGTTGGCGAACTGCGTGCCTTCGCGCGTGCGCACCGCCACCTGTTCCACCAGCACATGCACCGCGCACATCATGCTGAGCATGACCAGCGGACGCAGCGGGCGCACGTGCAGCGGGCCATTGGCCAGCACCTGTTGCCAGGATTCCTGAACCGCCGAGTGGCCCACGATGCGCAAGCCCCCCGGGTGGATACAGACGACTTCTTCGTCGTCGGCCCACACCTGCATCAAGCGGACGCTATCCGCCTGTTCCAGAGCTTCGTAGAACGCGTGTTCGGCTTCTTCGGGGGTGGCAAACATGGCTGCGGCTAAATGGGTAAGCGAGGTGCGGCGGTCGACTTAGTGGTGGCCGTGCAGCACGGTACCGGCCTTCAGGCGGTACTGGGCGCCACAGTAGGCGCAGCTGGCCGAGCCGGTGCGGGCCACGTCCAGGAAGACGCGCGGGTGCATGCTCCACAGCGGCGCCTTCGGGCCGGGACAGAACACGGGCAGGTCTTCCGCACCGACTTCGATGACTTCGTGAGCGTGAGGGACGGCGGCCGGAGAAGCAGCGGTCATGGATATTCCTGAAAAAAAAACCGATAAACGGCAGGTTGGGGCAATGTTGCGGCCGGGTTGAAACCAGGCCGCGCGAATCAGACTTTACTTAGCCAGTGATGGTACTTCGGGTTGCGGCCATTCACCATGTCAAAAAACGCTTTCTGTAATTTCTCGGTGATGGGGCCGCGCTGTCCGCTGCCAATCTGGCGGTTGTCGACCTCTCGGATCGGCGTGACTTCGGCGGCGGTGCCGGTGAAGAAGGCTTCGTCGGCGATGTAGACGTCGTCGCGGGTCAGGCGTTTGGTCACCACGCGCAAGCCGAAATCAGCGGCCAGCGCGTGGATGGTGGAACGGGTGATGCCGGTCAGGGCGGACGCGATCTCGGGTTCGCAGAGCACGCCGTCCTTGACGATGAACAGGTTTTCGCCAGAGCCCTCGGCCACGAAGCCTTCCGTGTCCAGCAGCAGGGCTTCGTCGTAGCCGTCTTGCAGCGCCTCGGTATTGGCCAGGATGGAATTGGCGTAGGTGGTGGCGACCTTGGCGCGCGGCATGGTCACATTCACGTGCTGACGCGCAAACGACGACACCTTGACGCGGATGCCCTGGGACAGCGCCTCTTCACCCAGATACGCGCCCCACGGCCACGCGGCGATCGCCACATGGACGCGCGCGCCCTTTGGCGACACGCCCATTTTTTCCGGGCCGTAGAACACCAGCGGGCGCAGGTAACCGGATTCAAGCTGGTTCTCGCGCACGACCATCCGCTGCGCTTCATTGATCGTGTCACGATCGAACGGCATCGGGATCTGGTAGATGTGGGCGGAATTGAAGAGGCGGTTCGTGTGGTCTTCCAGCCGGAAGATGGCGGTGCCGATCTCTGATTGGTAGGCGCGCACGCCTTCGAATACCGATAGGCCGTAGTGCAAAGAGTGCGTGAGGACGTGCGTGGTCGCGTCTCGCCAGGGGACGAGCTTGCCGTCATACCAGATGAAACCGTCGCGGTCAGCCATCGACATGGTCTTCTCCACACAGAGTGCGCAAGGCCCGGCGCCGCGCGCCAGATCGTCAAGCCACTCAAGAAACTTGAGGCGCTTATTGTATCAAGCGGCGAGGTTACAATAACCGCCTGTCCGCGCACCGGCGTGGTGCCGTTGGCCCGCGCAACCCGTAAGAGTTCCCAGAGTTCCCATGCCGTCCTGTTCGAATACCCAGGGGCCAGCCGTTGTCCTCTGAATCTGCGTTTCCTGAATCCGACGATCCTGGCGGCAACGCCAGCGCTATCCGAAAGGAACGGCGGGACGCGTTCCGCGCGGGCGTTCATGCGATAGTGCCGGCCTTGATTGCGACGGCGACCTGGGGCCTGGTGACGGGCGTGGCCATGGTCAAGTCCGGCCTGACGGAATCCATGGCGCTGGCCATGACCCTGCTGCTGTACGCGGGTTCGGCACAACTGACCTCGTTGCCGCTCATCGCTACCGGCGCGCCGCTGTGGCTGATCTTTGCGGCCGGCTGCGTCGTGAACCTGCGTTTCATCATCTTTGGTGCGGCGCTGCACCCGTATTTCCGGCACCTGTCCTGGCCCAAGCGGCTGGGCCTGGGTTACTTCACCACCGACATGGGTTTTGTGCTGTTCATGCCCCGTTTCGGGGATTCGGCCGAACGCGGCACGCGCGAGCAGCTGTGGTTTTTCCTGGGTACGATCGCGCCCGGCTGGCTGGTGTGGCAGACGTCTTCGATTGTGGGCATCTACCTGGGCGCCATGGTGCCGGCCGATTGGTCGCTGGATTTTGCCGCGGTGCTGGCGCTGTTGGCCGTGACCGTGCCGCTGGCCAGTTCCAAGCCGATGCTGGTGTCGATGCTGGCGGCGGGCGTCGTGGCCTGGGTAGGCCAGACGTTGCCGTTGCGGCTGGGCTTGGCAGCGGCGGTGGTGGCGGGCGTGGTGGCGGGCATGTGGGCTGAACGTTTCTTCAAGGCACGTCTATGACACTGTGGCCATCCGAGGTCTACGTCTATTCAGCGATTCTGCTGCTGGCGTTGTGCAGCGTGCTGACGCGAGCCGGCTTCATGCTGTTCGGGGATTACATCCCGCTGCCCGATGGCGTGCGGCGCGCGTTGCGCTACGCCCCCGCCGCCGCGCTGACCGCCATTGTGGTACCCGACCTGCTGCCATGGAAGGCGGGTTTAGGTCCGGTCTTTGACTACAAGCTGGTCGCAGGCCTGATCGCCATCCTGGTGTTTCTGCGCACCCGCAGCGCGGTGTTGGTGATCATCGTCGGCATGCTGGTGTTGTGGGGCCTGCGCTGGCTGGCGGGCTGACGGCGGGGCACAACGGAGTGTCCATCAGATGGACGGCTTTGACCCCCTAATAGTAATGGGTTGACCGTCTTGGCGTCCGCCTGCGCTAAAATCAAGTTATCCACAGCAATCCGGGCCTGGTACTGCCCTCATAAGTATCGAGTCGAGAATGCGCCCGCTGGCCTATAAGGCAGGGCGCCAATTGCCCGCGAAGCCGTTGCGCTTCGCGGCAATTTGCGTGCCATCGCGATGCGATCACGCGCATTCAGATTGCTCCGATGCGTATGAAGTGCAGTGCACGTAGCACTCTCGTTTTGTTCTTTTTCACTGGTCCCGGTATCTGCCAAACCCTGATGACTGAATCTACTCCTACCGTAGCACCTGCCGCCGACGCGCCCGCGCCGACGTTTGCCGATTTCGGGCTGCACCCTCTGCTGTTGCAATCCATCGTCGAAACCGGCTACACCACGCCCACCCCCATTCAGGCGCAAGCCATCCCTGTCGTGGTGCAAGGGCGCGACGTCATGGGCGCCGCCCAGACGGGTACCGGCAAAACGGCCGCGTTCACGGTGCCGATCCTGCATCGCTTGATGCCGTTAGCCAACGCCAGTGCATCGCCCGCCCGGCATCCGGTGCGCGCGCTGATCCTGACGCCCACGCGTGAACTTGCGGATCAGGTGTTCGAAAGCGTCAAGCGTTACAGCAAGCAGACGCCGCTGCGTTCGGCCGTGGTGTTTGGCGGCGTGGATATCGGTCCTCAGAAGGAAGCGCTGCGTCGCGGTTGCGAAATTTTGGTCGCGACCCCGGGCCGTCTGCTGGACCACGTCGAACAAAAGAACGTGAACCTGAGCCAGGTGGGCATTCTGGTGCTGGACGAAGCCGACCGCATGCTCGACATGGGCTTCCTGCCGGATCTGGAACGCATCATCCGCCTGCTGCCGGCGCAACGTCAGGGCCTGCTGTTCTCGGCCACGTTCAGCAATGAAATCCGCAAGCTCGGCCGTTCGTACCTGAACCAGCCGGTGGAAATCGAAGTGGCGGCGCGCAACGCCACCGCTACGACCATCACGCAAATCGCCTACAAGATGTCCAGCGACGCCAAGCGCGCCGCTGTGGTGCATCTGGTGAAGTCGCGCGGGCTCAAGCAGGTGATCGTATTTTCGAACACCAAGATCGGCACGGCGCGTTTGGCGCGCGATCTGGAGCGCGATGGCGTCAAAGCCGAATCGATTCACGGCGACAAGACCCAGGCTGATCGCATGAAGGCACTTGAAGCCTTCAAGTCGGGCGAACTTGAAGTGCTGGTTGCCACCGACGTGGCCGCGCGCGGCCTGGACGTGGCGGGCGTGCCTTGCGTCATCAATTACGACTTGCCTTACAACGCTGAAGATTACGTGCACCGGATCGGCCGCACCGGCCGCGCGGGCGCATCGGGCGAAGCCATCGCGCTGTTTACGCCTGATGAAGAACGCTTCCTGCTCGACATTGAAAAGCTGATCAAGCGCGAAGTGCCGCGCGGCACGCTGGACTTGCCGGCCGAGTTGGTGGCGCGTACGCATCGCCGCAGCGATGAGCGCAGTTCGTCGTCGTCCCGCGAAGGGCGCGAGACGGGCCGTGAATCGGGCCGTGATTCGGCTCGCGAAAGCCGCAGCAGCCGTTCGTCGGATCGCCGTTCAAGCTACCCGTCGCACGGCTCGCGTCAGCCCGTTGATGATTTCTTCCTGAAGCCCTACGAGCCGTCGACGTCAAGCGCGCCGGCCGAAGAGCAAACCACCAAAAACAACAGCACCTCGTCGTCGACGCCCAAGCGTCAGGTGGCAGTATTGCTGGGTGGTTCGCGCAAGCCCTGAGCCTGCTCAGGCCGCCAGTAGTTTAGGCAAGTCCGGCAGTTCCGTAGAGACGGTCGGGCTGTTCTGATTCACGCTTTCCAGCAGGCGTTCCAGATGGCCGATGTGCGGCAGCATGGGCCCGTAGAACACTACGCGCGGCCCGATCTGCACCAATAACGTGGGAAAGTTTTCGACGTCTTCGTCGCCCAGTAATTCGGCGTGATCTTCAATGTCGATCCACGCAAATACATGCTGGGGCAGCGCGTCTGCCAGCGCTTGCAGCTTGGGTTTGTATTGTTCGCAGGTGTCGCACCATGCGGCGCAAAAGCAGGCGACAAGCCACGTGTTGGGAGTTGCGCCCAGCCGTTCGCGCAAGGCAGCTAAGAAGGCGGCTGAGTCTGTGGCGGGGACGAGTAGAGACATGTGAGCAGATGAGGGCGTGTTTGAC
>CAJYKY010000154.1 GCA_913775005.1 uncultured Achromobacter sp. | reverse complement strand
TCAGCGATTCCCGCACCCAGTCTTCCACTTCCAGCAGCACGTCGGCGTCATGCTCGGGGCTGACCAGCTGCCAGATGGCCTGGCGTTCATCCTTGGGCAAGGATTCCAGGATGAAGGCGATGTCAGCCGGATGCAGGCCGTCCAGCAGGGTCTTGAGTTCGGCCTCGTGCTGGCGGTGCACCAGGTCTTCGACCAGCGAGGCCTTGGCGTCGCCTTCTTCCTGGCGATGCACCAGGTCGGCAACCAATTGCTGGCGGCGCAGGCGTTCCTGCACTTCAGCCAGAGCGGTTTGTGCGTCTTCCGGGTCGAGGCGGCGGGGCGTCGCGGGCGGTTTCTGCGCGGCGGCGGACTGCGTCATGCGTTACGGCTCAAAGAGTAGGAAGGGGGCGGCTGCGACGGGCTTCGTCGGTAGCCACGTAGGTCAGGGTGGCTTCGGTGACCTTGACCACTTCGGCGTCCAGGCGCTGGCGTTCCGCGTAGACCTCGACCGACACCGTGATCGATGTGGTGCCGGTCTTGACGATGGCGGCGTAGAAGCTGAGCAGGTCGCCCACGAACACGGGCTCTTTGAACTGGAAGGCATTGACCGCCACGGTGGCCACGCGGCCTGCGGCGCGGCGGGCCGCCGGGATCGACCCGGCGATGTCGACCTGGGCCATGATCCAGCCGCCAAAGACGTCCCCGTGGATGTTTGCGTCGGCCGGCATCGGCATGACGCGCAAGACCGCGTCGCGACCGGCGGGCAAATTCGTAAACGGGGTTTTGGTGCTGGAGGTCATGCGGCCGACTCCACTACTAGGGAACCAGCCGATTATGCAGGAAAAAAGCGGCGTCGGCGTGTACGTAACGGGCCGCCAAGCCGCTTTGCGGCGGCGGCCCCGGGGTCAGTTGGCCAATTTGACGATGCCGTAGCCGCCAACCAACAGCCAGGCGTAAAGGATCAAGCCCAAGGCCATGACGCGCGGGCCGGCCTTCTTGATCTGCGCGAAGCGGGTTTCGATACCCAGCGCCGTCATGGCCATGGTGAGCGCGAAGACGTCCAGGCGGCGAATGGCGGCGATGGCGTCGGCCGGAATGATGTTCAGCGAATTGATAATGGCCAGCACCAGGAAGCCCACGGCGAACCACGGAATGGGCAGTTTGGCGCCCTTGGCCTGGCCGTCCGACTGGGCGGCGGCTGCGCTGCGCAGGTACATGCCCAGCACCAGCAGCACGGGAACCAGCAACGCCACGCGGGTCATTTTCACGATAGTGGCGACTTCGGTGGTGGCCGGGTCGATATTGCTGGCCGCGCCGACGACTTGCGCCACTTCGTGGATGGTGCCGCCGATATAGATGCCCAGCGCCTGCGTGTCGAAATTGAGCCAGCCCGCATGGTAGAGGATGGGGTACAGGAACATGGACAGGGTGCCGAACAGCACCACGGTGGCCACCGCCACGGCGCTCTTGTGGGGGGCGGCACGCAAGGTCGGCTCGAAAGCCAGCACAGCCGCCGCGCCGCAAATGGCGCTGCCGGCGGCGGTCAGCATGGCGGTATCGCGATCCAGACCCAGCACGCGTTGGCCTACAACGGTGCCGATCAAGAGCGTGCCCAGCACCACGGCCACCGACACGGCCAGCCCGGGCAGGCCCACGGCCGCGATCTGCTGGATGCTGATATTCAACCCATAGAACGCCACGGCAATCCGCAGCAGGCGGCGCGCAGTGAAGTTGACGCCCACGCCCCAGTCGGCCGGCATGGTGCCGCGCAGGAAGTTGCCATAGAGCATGCCGCAGACGATGCCCACGACCAGCGGCGAAAAGCCCAGCTGGCGGATGGCGGGCAGATCCGCCAGCTGCATGACGGCGCCGGCCATCAGGCCAACGAACAACACGCCGTTGAGCTTGTCACGCCAGGGGGTGGCGGCGGGGGCATGAGCGGGGTGCGCAGCGGCCGCGGCGGGGGCGGCGACCGGTGCAGGGGAGAGGGGGACGGCGGTGCTGGTGGGGGTGCTCATGATGGCCAATTGGGCATATCTAAATAACTTCTCGAAATATTAAGCGGCGGCCTATTATTTGAAAAATCTTTATTCTGGATATGTAATATCGGAAAACCTGATAATTAACGCGCTGATGTTGCTACGCCAACCATGACCCCAGACCAGTTGCTGACCTTTGCCTGTGTGGCCGATACCGGCAACATCAGTCGCGCCGCCCAGGTGCTGAACCTGTCTCAGCCGGCCGTGTCCGGCCAGCTACGCATGTTGCAAGAGTGGTTCGGCGAGCCGTTGTACCGGCGTAGCGGCCACGGCATCGCGCTGACGGAAGCCGGCGAGCGGCTTGCCGAACAAGCCCGCCAGTTGCGGCAGGTCTATCGTCAGGCCCAAGCCGTGCGCGAATCCTGGCGGGGGCTGGAAACCGGCGCGCTGCGCCTGGGCGCCAGCACCACGCCCGCCAGCTATCTATTGCCGCGTCTGGTCGCGGATTTTCGCCATGCCTATCCCGCCGTCAGCCTGCATCTGTCTGACGGCAATACACGGGAGATCGTTGAGCGCTTGCCGGCGCTGGATCTGGCGTTCATAGAAGGCGACGTGCCGCCGGGCCTTCCGTCAGATACCGCCGTGCACGCGTGGCGGCAGGACGAGGTGGTGGCGATTGTGCGGGCCGATCACGGCCTGGCGGGCAAGGGGGCGGTGAGCTTGCGTGACCTGGCGGCCTCGCCGCTGGTCATGCGTGAACCCGGCTCAGGCGTGCGCCGGCTGGTCGAGCGCGCCTTCGCGGACGACGGCCTGGCGCCGTCGGTCGGTTTGGAACTGGCTGGTGTGGAGGGCGTGAAGCAGGCGGTGCGCGCGGGCCTGGGCGTGGGCTTCGTGTCCGTCATGTCGATGCGTCACGAGGACGGCGCGCTGGCGGCATTGCGTCTGTTGCCCAAACCGCTGACGCGCACGCTGAGCATTCTGGTGCCGCATGCCGATGCCTCGGCGCGCGCCGCCGAACGCTTTTTGGCGATGTGCCTGGCGGTCGGGGCGGCGGAGTAGGGCGGGGAAAAACGCGGAGCGCGGGGTCAGGCCTTGGCCAGGCGCTTCAGTGCCAATTGCACCCAGTACGTGCCACCCAGCGGCAGCAGATCATCGTTGAAGTCATAGCTGCCGTTGTGCAGCATGCACGGACCCAGGCCGTGGCCGCTGTCGCGGTGTTCGCCCGTGCCATTGCCGATCCACACATAGCAGCCCGGCAGTTCCTGCAACATGAACGCGAAATCTTCGGCGCCCATCGTGGGCTGCACGTGGTCATTGACGTTGGCTTCGCCCACGATGTCGCGCATGACATCGGCACAGAACGCGGCTTCGTCGGCGTGGTTGATGGTGGGCGGGTAGTTGCGCTGGAACGTAAATTCCACGTCGCAGTCCAGCGCAGCGCAGGTGTGGCGCGAGATCTCTTCCATACGGCGTTCGATCAAGTCCAGCACATCCAGCGTGAAGGTGCGCACCGTGCCGCGCAATTCCGCATGGTTGGGCACGACGTTGTCGGCGCTGCCGGCGTGGATTTGCGTGATGCTGAGCACCGCCGCGTCCAGCGGATTGCGGTTGCGGGTGATGATGGTTTGCAGCGATTGCGCCAACTGCACGGCCGCCATGACCGGGTCGATGCCCAGGTTCGGCATGCCGGCGTGCGTGCCCTTGCCTTTGACGATGATCGAAAATTCGTTGCTGGACGCCATGATCGGGCCCGGCGTGACGCCGAATTGCCCCGTCTTCATGCCCGGCCAGTTGTGCATGCCGAACACGGCTTCCATCGGGAAGCGCGTGAAGAGGCCGTCGTCGATCATGCGCTTGGCGCCGCCACCGCCTTCTTCAGCGGGTTGGAAGATCACGTAGACGATGCCCGCAAAATCACGGTGCTGCGACAGGTATTGCGCGGCAGCCAGCAGCATGGCGGTGTGGCCGTCGTGGCCGCAGGCG
>CAJYKY010000153.1 GCA_913775005.1 uncultured Achromobacter sp. | reverse complement strand
CGCCACGCAACGCAACGCGGGTGGTAAATTCCCGGCCATGCGCATCCTGGTCATCGAAGACGAACCCAAGCTGGCCGACTACCTGAAAAAAGGCTTGTCGGAGCAAAGCCATATCGTGGACCTGGCGCGCGACGGCGTGGACGGCCTGCATCTGGCGCTGGAAGGCGCGCATGACCTCATCGTGCTGGACGTGATGCTGCCCGGCGTTGACGGCTTTGGCATTCTGGCGTCGGTCCGCGCGCAAAAGAACACCCCCATCCTGATGCTGACCGCGCGCGACGCCGTCGAAGACCGCGTGCGCGGGCTGGAAGGCGGCGCCGACGATTACCTGGTCAAGCCCTTTGCGTTTTCGGAACTGCTGGCGCGCGTACAAGCGTTGCTGCGCCGGGGCCGCGCGCAGGAACCCACGCTGCTGCGCCTGGCCGACCTGGAGCTGGACCTCGCGCGCCACCGCGCACAACGAGGCGGGCGCCGGCTGGACCTGACCGCCAAGGAATTCAACCTGCTGGCGCTGTTGCTGCGCCGCCAGGGCCAGGTGCTGTCGCGCACGACGCTGGCCGAGCAGGTCTGGGACATGAATTTCGACAGCGACACGAATGTGATCGACGTGGCCGTGCGCCGGTTGCGCGGCAAACTGGACGACCCGTTCGACACCAAGCTGCTGCACACCGTGCGCGGCATGGGCTATGTGCTGGAGTCGCGCCAGGAACCGGCGCCGGCATGAAGCCGCCGCGCATGCGCTCGATCGAGGCGCGGCTGACGCTGCTGCTGGGCGCCATCGCGCTGGTCGTGTCCAGCCTGGCCGGGGCGACGCTGTTCTGGGCGCTCAAGCGCGAAGTCACGCGCCAGGAAATTACCGAAGTCAGCGGCAAGCTGGAACTGATCGACCACCTGATCGACATGCAGAACAGCGCCAGCGGCCTGCATGACCTGGCGGCCACCTTCGATGAGATGCGCGCGGGCCAGGGGCAGCTGGGCATCTGGATCGTGGATGCGCAGGGCCGCAGCGTGTACGGCGGCGCGCCCCCGCAAACGCTGGAGACGGGCGAAGACGGCCGGCAGGTGCTGCTGCAAACCGCCGACGGCGGGCGCATGCGCGGCTTGCGTGTGGCCATGAACGACCGCATTCTGCCCGGCGCCGCGCTGACGGTGGCCGTCAGCACGCGCACCAGCTCACAATTTCTGTACGCCTACGGCACGGCGCTGGTGCTGATCTGCGCGCTGTGGGTCGGCGCAACCGTGGTGCTGGCGGCCTGGGCCGTGCGCCGCAGCATGGCTCCCACGCGCCGCCTGTCTGAACAGGCCGCCCGCATCCAGCCCGACAATCTGGCGCGACGCCTGCCACTGCAAGATACCGACCGAGAACTGCATGAGCTGGTGCGCTCGTTCAACCGCACACTTGAACGCCTGCAAACCACCTATCAGCAGATGGAAGGTTTCAATGCCGACGTGGCGCACGAGCTGCGCACCCCGCTGGCCACGCTGATCAACGGCACACAGGTGATGCTGTCTTCGCCGCGCGATGCCGCCGAGCTGCGCGATGCGCTTGAATCCAACCTGGAAGAACTCGAAGACCTGAAGACGCTGGTCAACGACATGCTGTTCCTGGCGCGCGCCGACCGGGGCGAACGGGCCGCCGACCTGGCACCCGTGTCGCTGGCGGCCGAGGCCCGACGCGTGGCCGAATACTACGAAGCCACGCTGGAGGCACACGGCGTGCACCTGCGCTGCGAGGGCGATGCCAGCGTGGCCGCCAACCCAGGGCTGGTGCGCCGCGCGCTGGCCAACCTGATCTCGAACGCGATCAAGGCCACGCCGGTCGGTCAGGAAATTCTGCTGACCTGCACGCCCACGCAGGAAGGCGCGCGTGTGGAAGTCCGCAACCCGGGCGCGCCGATTCCACCGGCCGACCTGCCCCGCATCTTTGACCGCTTCTTCCGCTCGGGCCAGACGCGCGCGCCGCGCAGTGAAGGCCACGGGTTGGGGCTGGCCATCGTGCGCGCCATTGCGCGCATGCATGGCGGCGATGTGGACGCGGCCTCCGGCCCGGCCGGCACCGTCGTGGGCATCACGCTGCGCGGGCCCGTGCCTCCGCCCAACATTACAAAAACGTAATCCAAGCGACAGAATCGGGTCACCGCGGCTTTTCTACAGTGTCATCACGGCCACTCCTTAAAAGGGAATTTCGTGAAAGACGCTTTGATTCGTTTCAGCCAGACCGCGGCGCTTGCCCTGTTGTTCACCAGCGCCGCGCACGCCGCAGGCGGCCACGGCGACCACGGCATGTCGATGCCCGGCTCGCATGGCGGGGCCATGGCGGCCATGGCCACCCCCCTCGGCAAGCCGGGCGACGCCGCCCGCGCCACGCGCACCATCGATATCGATATGAACGACGCCATGCGCTTCACCCCCGACCGCATCGAGGTCAAGGCGGGTGAAACGGTGCGGATCAATGTGCGCAACGCGGGCCGCATCCGGCACGAACTGGTGCTGGGCACCGACGCCGATCTGAAAGCGCACTACGACATGATGATGAAGGATCCCGGCATGCGCCACGAGGAAGCGAATGCGGTGTCGCTGGACGCGGGCAAGACCGGGCAGATCGTCTGGCGATTCGATAAGGCGGGCACGGTATCGTTCGGCTGCCTGGAGCCGGGACATTATTCGGCCGGCATGAAGGGCGCCGTGTCGGTGCTGTGACGCGCGGCGGCCTGCAATGAACAAGCCTTATTCTTCCCGCCGCCGTTTTGTGCAAGGGCTGTCCGCAGGTGGCGCGTTGGCGGCGCTGGGCGGCTGGCGCGCGGCGCTGGCGCAGACGCCGTCGATGGCGCCCGCCACCGATCCGCACGCCACCGAGCTGCGCGGCACCGAGTTCCATCTGGAGATCGGTGAAACGCCCGTCAACTTCACGGGCGCGGCCCGCGTCGCCACCACCGTCAACGGCCAGCTGCCCGCGCCCACCTTGCGCTGGCGCGAAGGCGATACCGTCACACTGCACGTTACCAACCGGCTGCGCGAGCAGACCTCTATCCATTGGCACGGCATCATCCTGCCCTCCAACATGGATGGCGTGCCGGGCCTGAGCTTCGACGGCATCGACCCCGGCCAGACCTACACCTACCGCTTCGACGTGCGCCAAAGCGGCACCTACTGGTATCACAGCCACTCGGGCTTTCAGGAACAGACGGGGCTGTACGGCGCGATTGTGATCGACCCGCGCCGCCGCGATCCCATTGCGTCCGATCGCGATTACACGCTGCTGCTGTCCGACTGGACGGACGAAGATCCGATGCGTCTGTTTCACAAGCTGAAGGTGATGCCCGACTACTACAACCGCATCCAGCCCAGCGTGCAAAGCCTGCGCGCCGACGCGCAAGCGCGCGGCTGGCGCGCGGCGCTGTCCGAACGATTGATGTGGGAACAGATGCGCATGAACCCGTCGGACCTGGCGGATGTGTCGGGCGCCACGTACACGTTCCTGACCAACGGCGCGACGCCCGCCGGCAATTGGACCGGGCTGTTCACGCCGGGCGAGCGTATCCGGCTGCGCATTATCAATGGTTCGGCGATGACGTATTTCGATGTGCGCATTCCCGGCTTGAAGATGACGGTGGTAGCCGCAGACGGGCTGGATGTGCGGCCGGTGGACGTGGATGAGTTCCGGATCGGCGTGGCGGAAACGTACGACGTCATCGTGGAACCGCAGGATGCGCGCGCCTACACGATCTTCTCGCAGGCCATGGACCGCTCCGGCTACGCGCGCGCTACGCTCGCGCCGCGCGCCGACATGCAGGCCGAGGTGCCCGCGCTGGATTCTGTGCAGTTGCTGGGCATGATGGACATGGGCATGTCGCATGGCACGGGGACGGCGCCGGGCATGGACATGCCGCCTGACGGGGGAAAGTCTCATGATGGCGGTACGTCTCATGACGCAGGTTCATCCCACGGCATGGCGATGTCTCATGACATGACCGGCATGGTCGAAGTCAAGCATCCCTATCCTGCCGAGCGCGGCGTCGGCAACTCCATGTTGCCCGACGTGGTTTCCACCAGCCTTGCCGACCCCGGCGTCGGACTGCGCAACAACGGCCGCCGCGTGTTGACCTACGCCGACCTGCGCTCCATCCGCGAACCGGCCGACAACCGCGAGCCGTCGCGCGAAATCGAGCTGCACCTGACGGGCAACATGGAGCGCTACATGTGGTCGTTCAATGGCGTGAAGTTCTCGGACGCCAAGCCCATCCTGCTGCGCTACGGCGAACGCGTGCGCTTCGTGCTGGTCAACGACACGATGATGACGCACCCGATCCATCTGCATGGTCTGTGGAGCGACCTGGAATCGCCCGACGGCGCGTTTCAGGTGCGCAAGCACACGATCACGCTGAACCCGGCGCAGCGCCTCAGCTACCGCGTCAGCGCCGATGCGCGCGGGCATTGGGCGTACCACTGCCACCTGCTGTATCACATGGAGGCCGGCATGTTCAGAGCGGTCGTGGTGGAGTAAGCGATGACGATCAGCAACATGACGAAAGGCGTTGCGCGCGGCGTGTTTGCCGTGGCCACGGCAATGGCGGCGACGCTTGCGGGCAACCCCGCCCATGCACAGGCGATGGACTCGGCCAGCCACGCAGGCCATGGCGCCGGCGCGACCCCGGACAGCGTGGATCACGGCAGCATGGATCACGCCGGCATGGACCACAGCAACATGAACCACGGCGCAGCGCCCGCCACATCTGCCCCTCCCGTGGGCAGCCTGCCGACCAGCGACGGCGCTGGCGAACGCGGGTATGACAGCTACGGCATCCACCCGCACATGATGGACAACGCGCCCGCGTGGCAAGTGCTGTTCGACAAGTTTGGCGTGTCGCGCAACCGCGACGGGCAGAACGCGTTGGAATGGGATGGCCGTT
>CAJYKY010000152.1 GCA_913775005.1 uncultured Achromobacter sp. | reverse complement strand
GCGCGCAGCACCAGGCTGCCGTCCGGATGCTTGCCGTCGCGCATTTCGCGCAGCAGCGTGATGGATTCGTCGGCCGGGCGGTTGCGCCACGGCGAATCGATGCCCGGTTCGGTCAGCGTGCCACGGTTGGCGCGGATTTCTTCGGGGCTTTGTTCATCGACATAGGCGTGGCCGGCCTGCACCAGCGCTTCGGCGAACTCGTACATATAGCCGAAGTAGTCGCTGGCGAAGTACAGGTTTTCCTGGCCGTTGTCGGCCTTCCAGTCAAAGCCCAGCCAGCGTACGGCTTCCATGATGGCGTCGACATATTCCTGATCTTCTTTTTCAGGATTGGTGTCGTCAAAGCGCAGGTGGCAGACGCCGCCGAAGTCGCGCGCCAGCCCGAAGTTCACGCAAATGCTCTTGGCGTGGCCAATGTGCAGGTAGCCGTTGGGCTCCGGCGGAAAGCGCGTGCGGATGCGGGCCGGGTCCGGGTCCCCCTGTTCCTGCACGGCGGCCGGGCCAGGCTTGCCCGCCCAGCGCTTGCCCTGGAAGCGATTGGCTTCGAGGTCGTCTTGGACGATGTTGAGCAGGAAATTGGATGCAGCGGGGGTCGGCGTCGTGGCGGAGGTCATTCTTGAAAGAATAGGAAAAAGCGGCGACAAAGCGTCAATTTTGCCACGTTCCGGCTAAGTGGCCTTTTTAGACCTGGTGCAGGCGGTTTCAAACTGCTCCCATAGTCATGTAACTGGCTCTACACTACGGGCCATTATGGACATATCCACTCTTTCCCTGGCCCGTGCGCAGTTCGTGGCCAGCTTGAGCTTTCTGGCGCTTTTCCTGGCCGTTTCCCTGGCGCTGGCCTGGGTGCTGCTGTTCTTCAAGGTGCGCGCGCGCTGGTCGGGCCGCAGCGGCTGGACGGCGGCCTACCGATTCTGGGTCCGCATTTTCGCGCTTTCCTTCGTGCTGACGCTGGCCGCCAGCGTACCGGTGCTGATTCAGATCGGCAGCCTGTGGGCCGGCCTGATGGACAAGATCGGCAACGTAGCCGGCCCGCTGCTGGGCTACGGCATCCTGTCAGTCTTCATCTTGAAGTCCTGCTTTCTGGGCGTGATGCTGTTCGGCCAACGCCGCGTGTCCGACACGGCGCATACCCTTGCGGTGCTGATGGTGGCCGTGGGCCAGATGGTGGCGGTGTTCTGGGTGCTGGCCCTGCAATCCTGGATGCAAACGCCCGATGGCGCGATTCTGGTCGACGGCCGCTACCAGGTCTATGACTGGTTCGCCGTGGTGCTGAACCCGTCGGTGGGCTGGCGCATGGCGGTCGTAGCGGTGGGCGCGGCGCTGGCTGCCGCCTTCCTGATGATGGGCGTGACAGCCTTGCAGGCGCTGCGCCGCCCGCTGGGCGATGGCGAGCGCAACAGCTTCAAGACGGCCTTGGTGATTGCGGTGGTGGCCGCCTTCTTGCAGGTGCCAGTCGCCACGGGCGCGGGCCAGATGGTCGCCAAGCTGCAACCGGCCAAGGCCGCGGCGGCGGCGGGCTATTGGGAAAGCGGCGCCGAACCGCAGCTGGTGCTGTTCGGCTGGCCGGACGCCCGCGCGCATACCAATGTGTCTGACGTGACGATCCGCAATGCCGGCGGCATGTGGCTGCATCGCAATGCTGACGGCACCTATCAAGGCCTGGACAAATATTCCGGCATGTTGCCGCCGGTGGCGCTGACCTTCTGGTCGCTGCGTGTGGCGGTGGGGCTGGGCATTCTGATGCTGGCTGTTGCCTGCGTGACCTTCATCATGACGTTCCGGCGCGGGCTGGATCCTTCCGTCTTGCCCGTTGGATGGCAGCGCGTGCTCTGCGCAATGATGTTCTCGGGCGGCATTGCGGTGGTTGCCAGCTGGTGGGTGTCGATTATCGGGCTTCAGCCCTTCGTGGTGAACGGCACCATCACGCAATCCGAAGTGCTGGGGCAGATGCCGTCCAGCACGGTGCTTTACGGACTGGTGGGGTATGGCTTGTTGTACGCCGTGTTGCTGGCCGCCTTTGCCGGCATGCTTTTCCATGCGGCGCGCTACGGCGTCGTGCCCGTGCGCAAACTGAGCGGAGGCGCGTCATGATCGCCATGCTGGCCGCTTCGCAGGGGCTCAGCCCCGAAGATCCTTCCTTCTGGATGCCGCTCGCCTTCATGGCGCTGCTGTTCGTGGTGATTGCCGCGGGCATGGTGCTGGACGGCTTCGACCTGGGCGTGGGCATTCTCTTACAACTGGCGCCCGAACACGAGCGCGGCCGCATGATGTCCTTGCTGAGTCCGTGGCGCGACGCCAATGAATTCTGGCTGCTGCTGGGCATGGGCCTCTTTGCATCTGCATTCCCCTTTGCGTGGGGCGCGGTGCTGGGCAAGCTCTATGGGCCGCTGACCTTCATGGTGCTGGGCGTGGTGCTGCGCAGCGTCTCGTTCGAATTCCGCATCCGCGCCCGCAATGAATCCAAGCCGCGCTGGATCTTCGGGTTCTGGGCGGGGTCGATCATCACCGCATTCGGGCAGGGCGTGCTGCTGGGGCGCATCGCCACCGGCTATCAATCCGATGCGGGCTATGGCTGGTTTGCGATGTTCGTGGGCCTGTGCGCCGTGGCGGCCTACGTGCTGTTGGGCGCGTCGTGGCTGGTCATGCGCGTGGAAGGCGACCTTCAACGCCGCGCGGCCAACTGGGCGCGGCACGCCATCCGCTGGACGGCAGTGGGCATGGTGGCCATTGCCGTCACGCTGGGGCTGGCCAACGCCGGCATCTTCTACAAGTGGAGCAACATCGCCCACCTGAGCCTGGCCGCGACGGTCTGGGTGCTGATGCTGGCGGGCTATGTGGCGGCGGAAATGCTGCTGGCGCGCCTGCCGGGCCGCGCCGACCGCTTCAGCTGGCTGCCGTTCGTGCTGTGTGTGGGCTTGTTCCTGCTGATGCTGAGCGGCCTGGCGTACAGCCTGTTCCCGTACCTGATCCTGGACGACATGACGCTGTGGGATGGCGCGGGCGCGCTGGGGTCGATGCGCCTGGTCATGGCGGGCGCGGTCGTGGGGATTCCGGTGGTGCTGGTGTTCAACATCCTGGCGTACCGGTCGGTCTTCGGCAAGGAACGCGCGCCGGTGCCGTTGCTGCCGCCCCCGTCGTACTGAAGACCGCAGCGCCGGCGTTTGTGGCAAGGCCACGCCGGCGCTTTTGCCTGACCGCTTGTGCTTTACAGCACCGGCCTCGCCACCCGTTGCAGGATTTCTTCGCCGTAGGCTTCCAGCTTGCGCGCGCCCACACCGCTGATGTGGCTGAGCGCGTCCATCGAGTCAGGCTGGGCCAGCGCAATTTCGCGCAACGTAGCGTCGTGGAAAATCACATAGGCCGGCACACCGTGGCTCTTGGCGACTTCGCCGCGCCAGGCACGCAGCGCTTCGAACACGGGTTGCAGTTCGGCCGGCAGGTCGATGGCAGCCGCCTTGGGCCGGCCGCTGCTGGTCTTGCCCGACCGTGTCTTCTTTTCGGATTCGCGCCGCAGCATCAGCTGGCGTTCGCCCTTGAGCACGGCGCGGCTGCCTTCCGTCAGCGCCAACGTGCCGAACCCTTCGTTGTCCACCGTCAGCAGGCCTTGGGCCAGCAGTTGACGCAGCACGCCGCGCCAGGCGGTGTCGCTCAGGTCTTCGCCCACGCCAAACACGCTAAGCGTTTCGTGGCCGTGCTGGCGCGTGCGGTCGGTGACCTTGCCGCGCAGAATGTCGATGATGTGGCCCGCGCCATAGCGTTGGCCGCGTTCCTTCCATAGCCGGTACACGGCCGACAGCACCTTCTGCGCCGCCACGGTGCCATCCCAGGCCTGCGGCGGTTCAAGACAGACATCGCAGTTGCCGCAGGCGGTGATCTGCTGGCCGAAGTAGGCAAGCAGACGCACGCGCCGGCATTCCACCGTTTCACACAGCCCCAGCATGGCGTCCAGCTGCTGGCCCAGGCGGCGGCGGTAGGCTTCGTCGCCGGGGGATTCGTCGATCATGCGGCGCTGCTGCACCACGTCTTGCAAGCCATAAGCCAGCCAGGCCGTGGCGGGCAGGCCGTCGCGGCCGGCGCGCCCCGTTTCCTGGTAGTAGCCTTCCACGGACTTGGGCAGGTCGATATGCGCCACGAAGCGCACATCGGGCTTGTCGATGCCCATGCCAAATGCAATGGTGGCCACCATGACCACGCCATCTTCACGCAGGAACCGCGCCTGGTTGGCCGCGCGCACTTGCGGGCTGAGCCCGGCGTGGTACGGCATGGCGTCGATGCCCTGGTTGCACAGGAATTCGGCGGTTTCCTCTACCCGGGCGCGAGACAGGCCATAGACCACGCCGGATTCGCCATCGTGTTCGCTGCGGATCATCTCCAGCAACTGCTTGCGCACCTCGTTCTTTTCAATGATGCGATAGCGGATGTTCGGGCGATCGAAGCTGGAGACGAAATGGCGCGCGTCATCCAGTTGCAGGCGCTGGGCAATTTCTGCGCGCGTGTCGGCCGTGGCGGTGGCGGTGAGCGCAATGCGCGGCACGTCCGGCCAGCGTTCGTGCAGCATCGACAGGCCCAGGTATTCCGGCCGGAAGTCGTGGCCCCATTGGGACACGCAGTGCGCTTCGTCGATGGCGAAGAGCGCGATGCGGCCGCGTTCCAGCAGTTGCAGGCAGCGGTCGGTCAACAGGCGTTCGGGCGCGACGTACAGCAAGTCCAGCTCGCCGGCCAGGAAGGCCTGTTCGACGTCCCGGGCCACGCGCCATTCCTGCGTGGAGTTCAAAAACGCCGCGCGCACACCCAGTTCGGTCAGCGCGTCGACCTGATCCTGCATCAGCGCGATCAGCGGCGACACGACAATGCCGGTGCCTTCGCGCACCAGTGACGGAATTTGGTAACAAAGCGATTTGCCGCCGCCGGTAGGCATGAGGACCAGCGCGTCGCCGCCGTCGATCACTTGTTCGACAATGGCTTGCTGGTCGCCGCGGAAGGATTCGTAACCGAAAACGCGCTGCAACACGCCGAGGGCGCGCGCGTCAGACATGGGGGTAGGCCGGAAGCATCATGGCAGGGATTTTAAGCCGCAAATCCGGCCGGCCTCTTGCCGGCCGTTTTCAGCGGGCTGATTTGGTCCCGCTTGCGGCCTTCCTACCAGCTCAGCCAGGTGCCGCGCATGAAGGTATCGACCGGCATGGACAGGTTGGCGCGCCACCCGTAATTGCCCGTGACGATGTCGCGGTCGGCACCCACGGCCAATTGCACCTTGGGCGCCACGAACATGCTGTGCGACAGCCCCACGCGCTGCTCGGCCAGCGTTGAACCTTCATGCAGGCCAGAATATGTGCCGCTCAGCGTGCCCCAGCCCGAGATCGGCACGCCAGCTGTTAGCGTGTTGCGCGATTGCGGGGTGGCGGACACGCCGCCCGAATACGTCGACAAGTCGCCAAAGCCCGCGCCGATCTGCTCGTTCGTATAGCCCAGGTTGACGGTGTCGGCCACGTCGACGTTGTAGCCAATGCGATAGCGCCAGGCGTTGGACGCATCGAAAGAGCTTTGCGTGGCGCCGGCCTGGAAGGTGCCGTATTCGCCCGCTGCGTAGGTAGTACCCATGCCGCGCGTGGTGAGCGCGGGGGCGCTTTGCATCTGGCCCTCGACGGTCAGCGCGGGCGTCAGGCCATAGCGCACGCTGCCCGAGCCAACCGATGCGCCGTAGTCCACGGCGCCCGAACTGGCGGTGGGATCCATGCGGTTCAGCTTGCCCACCGACGACGAATAACCAAAGCTGCCTTCAGGAACGGTGGCGCCGGTCCCCGCCCAGTTGGCGATCTGCAAGCCGCCCACGGGGGCGCTGCTGCCCCAGACGGGCGCATTGGCGTTGATATTGCCCACCGTGACCGACGGCCCGGCGGTATTGCGGTACACCCAATTGCGATCGCCGCCGTAGCGCAGCCCGTCCTGGCCGCTGACAGACGCAAACCACGGGCGGCTCGGGCGCGACACGCCTGAAATCACCACGACGGGGATGCGGGGGATATCACCGCTGTCCAGCGCGAAGTCGTAAGAAGGAATGAAGTCCTCTTCGGGCGTTGAGGCGGGCTGCTGGGCGACCTGCTCGCACGCCAGTGGCGCGGGCGCGGACTCGCCGTTCAGCGTGGTGCCCATGCCAGGAATCAGGTCGGCGCTGCCTGCGTCGTCGGTGCCTTGCACCGAGGTGTCCATGGCGGGCTCAGCCGCCTGCAAATCGCAGGGGGGCGGGCCGAGTGGCACCGCGCGCGTGTCCAGCGACGGCGCTGGCCGCACCGGCATCGGTTGCACCGGGGACAGAACACCGATGCCACGCGCCATGCGAACGGGACCACCCGCTGACGAAGCGGAATCGGAATAGGGGGGCGCATAGAGCGGATCGGCAAGCGCAACCGCCAGCGGGCAGGTCAAACCCGCCGCCAACGCCGCGTGCAAGCACCGTCTGCGCCAGAGGGCAGGGGCGATCATACGGACCAGTGTAGAGAGGAGGCGCCGACGTTTCTGTAAACGATTTTTAGAAAACCGGACGAGCGGCAAAGCCAGCGCGTATTTTAGGGCCAGTAGCCGCGCCCCCGTGCAATTTCGTCAACGCGGCGCCATTGCAGGCGTACATCGTGCAACAGGCTTATTTCAGATGATTTCTTGCCTCTTGCGGCCGGACGCGGCGCGCCGCACTATGGCATCCATGGAAAATCCCCACACCAAGCTGCTGGTCGTTGACGACGACCCGGCCCTGCGCCAACTGCTGGCCGACTACCTGAATCGGCATGGCTACGACACCCTGCTGGCGCCGGACGCCACCGATCTCTCGACCCGCAT
>CAJYKY010000151.1 GCA_913775005.1 uncultured Achromobacter sp. | reverse complement strand
GGCGGCGGCATCTCTGCCGCCATCGCACGCGCGCTGGGCGCCGGGCGCCAGGAAGATGCTGACCAGCTGGTGCTGCACGCCGTGGTATTGAACGCCTTGCTGGGCTTGCTGTTCTGTGTGCTGCTGCTGGTGTTCGGACCCTGGTTGTACGGGGCCTTGGGCGCAGAAGGCGCCGCGCTTGACGCCGCGCTGGCGTATTCCAATGTCATCTTCGGCGGCATCGTGTTGATGTGGTTGATGAACGCGTTTGCCAGCGTCATCCGTGGCACCGGCAACATGCTGGTGCCAGGCGCCGTGATCTGCGGCGGCGCGCTATTGCTGATTCCGCTATCGCCCTGCCTGATCTTCGGCTGGGGGCCGTTTCCTGCGCTGGGCGTGGCGGGCGGCGGATGGGCGCTCGTCATTTACTACGGCGTGGGCGCGCTGATTCTGGGCGCGTATTGCGCCAGCGGCCGCAACCCCGCGCGGCTGGTCGCGAGCCGGCTGCATCTGCGCTTGATGCGCAACATCCTCAGCGTGGGTGCCTTGGCGACGCTGAACCCGCTGTTGACCAACACGCTGGTGGCGCTGACCGCCGCCCTCGTTGGCGCCTACGCGGGCACCGCCGCCGTGGCGGGCTATGGCATTGCCGTGCGGCTGGAGTATCTGTTGATCCCCATCGCGTTCGGCCTGGGCGCGCCGATGGTGGCGATGGTGGCATCCAACATCGGCGCGGGCCAGCCCGAACGGGCAGTCAGAATCGCGTTGACCGGCGGCGCGATGGCCTTTGTGCTGGCCGAAGCCATCGGCTTGGCGGCGGCGCTATTCCCGTATGCGTGGCTGCGGCTGTTCGGCGCCGAAGACCATATGTTGCAGGCGGGCGCTGCGTATCTGCGCATGGTCGGACCCGTCTACGGTTTCTTCGCGTTGGGGTTTTCGATGTACTTCGCGTCGCAAGGCGCGGGGCGGTTGAAATGGCCGTTGCTGGCAGGCGGCTTGCGCTTGTTGGTCTCGGTGGGCGCGGGCGCGGTTGCGCTGCATTTGACCGGATCGTTGACCGTGTTCTTCTTGGTTGCGGCAGTGGGTATGAGTCTTTACGGCTTGATCATCCTGGCTGCGGTGGCGTCCGGCTCTTGGTTTGAACGCGGGCATCTGCGCCGGACGCGGCCGCAGGAGGGCGCGTAAGTCGGGAGGCTGCCTGCCCGCCGCTACCCCGTCGCCCCACTCTCCGGCGCGTCCCGCAGCGCATACGTCACCAGCTCGGCCGCATACGCGGGCAAGGCCTCGCGCACGCACAGCACCAGATCGCGCGCGGCCCAGTCGTCGGCCAGCGGCACGCGTTGCACCCCCGCTGATCGCGCATAGCGCGCCGCCGCCACGCGCGGCACGATCGCGATGCCGACGCCCTGCCCCACCATCCGGCACACGGCATCAAAACTGCGCAACCGCACCCGGTACGACAAGGGCTTGCCGCTGCGCCGCGCATGGTGTGCGATGTGCTCCTGCAAGGCGCTGCCCTCCACCAAGCCCACGAATTCCTGATCCGCCACGTCGGCCAGCCTGACGGCGGGCCCGCCCGCCAGCGCATGGCCGCGCGGCACGATGAGCGTCAGCGGGTCATGCCGGAAGGGGCGCGTGTAAAGGCCGTGCAGGTCAGCGGAATCCGCCAGCACGCCGATATCGCACGCGCCGGCACGCAGCGCATCGGCAATCTCGTGGCTCAGCCGTTCTTCCAGATCCACCGACACACGCGGATGGTCTCTAAGAAAATCGCCCAGCACGGGTGGCAGGTATTCACTAAGTGCCGTGGTGTTGCACAGCACGCGCACATGCCCTTTCAGGCCGTGGCCATAGTGATCGAGTTCACCGCGCATACGGTCCATCTGCCCCAGCACGACGCGCGCATGATGCGCCAGCGTTCGGCCCGCCGGCGTTGGCGCAACGCCACGGTGTTCGCGCAGCAGCAGCGGCACGCCCAAGGCGTCTTCCATGCCTCGGATGCGTTCGCTGGCGGACGCCAGCGTCATGTGCGTGCGCTTGGCGCCGGCGGTGATGGAGCCCGTTTCCTGCACATTCAGGAAGAGGCGAAGATCGGTCAGGTCGAATCGCATGCGGAAAAGCGTAGCACGCGGCGGGCGTCTGCCTCAGGTACACCCTTAGGCTGGGTACGCGAGATCCCGATATCCGCTTGGCGGCGGTGGACGCAAAATGAGGCACGGAAAGCAAACTTCAAACCCAACTTCGGACTCGACGCCGGACAGGCCAAGGCTTCTGATCAAAGGCACCGTTTGCCACGGCTCGTACGCCAGAGCGCGATTACCGCGACAAGGAATCCCACCATGCTCAAGCTGACCCGATACCCAGGCGCCCTGCGCTTGCCGGCGCTTGCCCTGCTGCTGATGGCGCTGCACGCCTCAGGCTCGGCCATAGCCCATCCCGGGCTGACCGCCTACACCACCCCCGCGCAGAAATACGCCCTGGCGCTTGAAGCGCAGACGGCGGGCGACGTGCCTGCCATGCTGACCTGGCTGCGCGCCGCCGCCCGCGATGGTCACGCCCCCGCGCAGCGGCTGCTGGGCGTCGCGCTGATCGGCGGGCCTGCGCTCTATGGGTCGGCGATGCCGGTGGACGTGTGCGAGGCGCGCCACTGGTTGCTGCGCGCCGCGCGCGAAGACAATGCCGGTCCGGACGATGTGGTTTATGCCTTGTATGGCCGCCCGCGCAACGCCATGCCCACGCCGTGCGAGGGTTCATGAATCTGCCCGACCTGTTTGCCGGCGGCACGCCGAT
>CAJYKY010000150.1 GCA_913775005.1 uncultured Achromobacter sp. | reverse complement strand
ATTTCCGAACGCACCAGGCGCAGCACCAGCGTCATCTGGAACAGCGACAAGGTGATGGAAGGCAGGATCAGATGCTTCCAGCCGTTGGCCGTGAACAGCCCCGACGTCCACCAGCCCACGCTGACGGTATCGCCGCGCCCATAGCTGGGCAGCCAGCCCAGCTGCACCGAGAACACCAGAATCAACAGGATGCCGATCAGGAACGTGGGCAGCGACACGCCCAGCAAGGAACCAGCCAGCAGCATCTGGGACACAAGGCTGTTGCGCTTGAGCGCGGTGTACACACCCAGCGGCACGCCCACCACCAGCGCCAGCAAGGCCGCCACCATGGACAGTTCAAGCGTAGCGGGCAAGCGGGATTTCAACAGGGTGGAGACGGGTTCGCTCTGGCGCAGCGAGATGCCGAAATTTCCCTGCACGGCGTTGGCAACGAAATGACCGAATTGAACAATGGCGGGCTCGTTCAGGCCCAGCCGTTCACGCAGTTCGATGCGCTCGGCATCGGTGGCGTCCTGCCCCAGCATGATGGTGACAGGGTCGCCGACGTATTGAAAAAGCACAAAGGCCAGTAGCGCGACGGTGAGCATCACCGCTACGGCCTGCAACAGGCGACGCAGTATGAAAGCAAACATAGTTGGAAATACCCGGCGGAAAAAAATGAAAACGGCGGGGGCCCGGACAGGCCCCCCGCCGTCTGCTTAGCCAGGATCAGTCAACCTTGACCCAATCGGCAACCAGGCGATTGTCGGCACGGTGGATCACCGTGACGTTCTTGCGCATCGCCCAGGGGATGACCTGGTCATGCAAGGGGATGTGGCCGAAGTCCTTGGCATGGCCTTCCAGCACGGTCAGGATGTCGGCGTCGCGCTTGGCCGGATCCGTCTCGGTCTTGATGCGATCGATGATCGCGTCCAGTTCCTTGTTGCTGTAGCCGCCCAGGTTGTACATGCCGTCCGCGCCTTCACCCTTGGTGCGGATCAGGTTCTGCAACGAGTACATGGCGTCGAAGGTGGGCACGCCCCAGCCGAACAGGTAGGCGCTGGTGTCGAACGACTGCACCTTGGGGAAGTACGTCGAACGCGGCATGGCGTTCATCGTGGCCTTCACACCGACCTTGGCCCACATGCCGACCACGGCCTGACAGATGGCTTCGTCGTTGATGTAGCGGTTGTTCGGACAGTCCAACGTGAAGTTCAGCGTGCCGTCGTAACCAGCTTCCTTCAACAGGGCGCGGGACTTTTCCGGATCGTAGGGCACGCGCTTGTGCACCGATTCGGCCCAGCCATGCACCTGCGGCGCGATCATCGTGCCGGTGGGCGCCGACAGGCCGCGCATCACGGCGCGCTTGATGGCGTCGACGTCGATGGCGCGATAAAGCGCTTCACGCACGCGGATGTCCTGGAACGGGTTTTTGCCCTTGATGTTCGAGTACTGAAGCTCAGGGCGCTTCTGGTCCAGGCCCAGATAAATGGTGCGGTACTCGTTGCCTTCCACGACCTTCTGCGCCTGACGCAGACGCTCCAGATCCTGGGCGGCGGGGTCCAGCACGAAGTCGATCTCGCCCGACAGCAGCGCGGCGGTGCGGGTGGCGTTCTGCTTGATCGGCGTGAACACGACTTCGGTCACGTTGCCGATCTTGCCGGCCTTGTTCCACCAGTCTTTGTTTTCTTCGAACACGGTGCGCACGTCCACTTCGCGCGACTTCAGCTTGTACGGGCCGGTGCCGTTGGTGTTGCGCGCGCCGTAGGTCTCTTCCTTGTTGACGTAGTCCTGCGGCTTGGCGATGTTGTTCTTTTCCGACCAGGCCTTGTTCATGATGAACACGTTGGTCAGCTGGCGCAGCAGTACCGGGTTGGGCGCGGACGTTTCGATTTCGATCGTCAGATCGTCGATCTTGCGCGCTTCCTTGATACCGGTGGTGTAAGCCTTGTAGTTCGACGTGGGCGCCATGGCGCGGTGGATCGAGAACACCGCATCGTCGGCCGTAAAGGCGGCGCCGTCATGGAACTTCACCCCGGGGCGCAGCTTGAAGCGGTACAGGGTCGGCGACACCTGTTCCCATTCCGTGGCCAAGCGCGGCGACACCTTGAAGTTCTTGTCGTAATCCACCAGCGGTTCATAGACGTAACTGTTGGCGGCAATCGTCATGCCTTCGTTCTGCGAGTGCGGGTCGAAGGTGAGGATGTCGCCCTGGGCGGCCCAGCGGAAAGTCTTGGCGTGCCCGATCGAGGGCGCGGCCACGGCGGCGGCGATCGCGATAGCAATCAAAGTGCGGCGCATAGGGGTTAACTCCTGACATTAGTCTGAATACCGGCGCGAGTGTGCCTACCCCCAAGACCCTCGTCAATTCAGGGTTTATGCGTACCGTGCCCCCGTTCTACAGAGAGAGAACTAATAAGGGACGCATATGCATGTAACAAAATAATTGATCGAACGATGTTCGAGTGCGCGGATGCAACGCCCTTACTCTTCAGCGTCGATCGGCAATTCCAGCGGCACGTGCTCCGTCATCAGCACGCCCAACATCTCGATCAGCAACGCGGCCTTCTCTTCGCCGAACGGCGCCAGCACCGCCTTCTGATGCTGCACCGCCTGTTCGCACAGGCTGGCGATCAGGTGCGTGCCCTTGGCCGTGATGCACACGCGGGTTTGCCGGCGGTCTGCCCGCACACCGGTGCGCGCGACGAGCCCGTCGGCTTCCATGCGCTGCACCACCTTGCTCAAGGTCGGCTGCTTGGTGATGGCCAGCACCGCCAAGGTGCCGATGGTTTCGCCCGGGCTGCCTTCCAAGCTGGCCAGCACCCGCCATTCCGTAATCGACAACCCAGCCGCCCTGACCTGCAAATGGAATTCGGCCGAGATGCGCTGGCTTGCCTGTGCCAGCAGATAGGCCAGATAGCCGTCCACGAAACGCGGCCCTTCCGCGCCGCGACCTGTCAAAAGCGTGTCCCGCTGCTTGTCCAACCGCATGTTGCTTTGCTCCCACGCACCGGAATTCATGTGAGGCCGACGGCCAAAAAAGGCATTGCACCACGACGGCGCAACCGTGCGCCATGATGAGCCGCAATGCTGTCGCGCAGCAGAGGGTATACCCGCAATCGCGACCCGTTTTTGCACCATGCCGGCGCTCAAATACCGCCATGGAACTAGAGAACAACCAGTATATACACCCTT
>CAJYKY010000149.1 GCA_913775005.1 uncultured Achromobacter sp. | reverse complement strand
ACCCCCGATGCCGGCATGACTTACGGCCTGACGCGGGTGCTGGGACCCAAGCGCGCGCTGGATCTGCTGCTGCGTCACGACGCGTTCACCGCGCAAGACGCGTTGGCCTGGGGCATCGTCACCCGCGTTGCGCCTGCCGGCGAGCTTGCTGCCGCCGCAGGTCAATACGCGCAAGACCTTGCGCGTCACGCGCCGCACGGCATCGCGGGCGCCAAAGACCTGCTGCGTTCGGCCACGCACGCCACGCTGGACACGCAACTGGCCGAAGAAACCGCACGCTTCCTGGATTCCGCTCGCCGTGCCGATTTCACCGAAGGCGTTACCGCGTTTCGTGAAAAGCGCGCGCCGGAGTTCAAGGGCAAATAGCGGCGCGGTCGACGTTGCACGGTCGGGGATGGGGGGCCGAGATTGAACTACCGCGCTGTCGACGGCCACACCGGCGTGCGTTTTTCTACAAACGCGCTCAAGCCTTCCGCCGCTTCGGGCGTGGCGGCCGCATTGCAAAAGACCTCGACCGCCGTCGCCAGCTTGCGGCGGTAGTCGTTGTCGTTCGCGTACACGAAAGCGCGGCGGCCCATTGCCAGCACCTGAGGTGGCTTGTTGGCCAAAGACTGCGCCAACGCTCGCGCCTGGTCCAGCAACTGGTCTTCCGGTTCCACGCGCGCCACCAGCCCCAGTTCCTGCGCTTCCTGTGCTGTGAACGTCCTGCCGGTAAACAGCAGATCAAACGCGCGGTGTTTGCCCACGATGGCGGGCAGGTGCGCGTAGTGAATCGCCGGCAATACGCCCACATCAATTTCCGGATAGCCGAACGTGGCGGTGTCGGCGGCCACGATCATGTCGCTGGATATCGCCACCGTCATGCCGCCGCCGCGCACGGCGCCCGACACCACTGAGATAGACGGTTTGGTCAGATTGAACTGCGCGTCGTACAGGCGGATGTACAGCCGGGTCAGCAAGGCATGCACGTCGCCCGGCTTAGCGGCCATCAGCTTTTTCATGTCCAGGCCCGCGCAAAATCGGCCCGGCAGGTCGCTGGCAAGCAGCACGGCGCGCACCGAGGCGTCCTCGTTCGCGCGTTGCAGCGCGGCGATGAGCGCGTCCAGCAGGTCTACGTCCAGCGCATTGACGGGGGCATGGCACAGATGAATTTCCGCGATCCGGTCACGGACGTCGTAACGCACGGCGCTCATGGCTTGTCTCCTTGTTGGTCCGCTTGTGGGTCTCTTTGTTGGTCTCTTTGTCGGATTGCGGCAGTTTCCTGAACACAACCGTCGGCCAGCATCGCATCAATGGCGTCATTCGAATAGCCCAGATCCGCCAGGATCTTTCGGCTATGTTCGCCCAGCAGCGGTGCGGGCGCAGCGGCCTGCCGGGGCTGCTTGCCGAATCGAATCGGCAAGCCCACGTTGCGCACTTCGCCCAATACCGGATGCTGGCTGGTCACGATAAGTTCGCGCGCGGCCACCTGCGGGTGCGCCAAGGCTTGATCCAGCGTATGGATCGCCGAACACGCGATGCCCGCGGGCTTCAACGCGGCAAGCCATTGCGCCACCGTGCGCGTGGCGATATGCGACTGCACCAGCGCCACGGTCGCGTCAAAGTTGCGCACGCGCGCCGCGTTGCTGCAAAACTCCGGCGCATCGACGTAGTCCTGCAACCCCGCCACCGCGCAGAACCGCTGCCATTGCGCATCGTTGCCCACGCCCAGCATCAAGTCGCCATCGGCCGCGCGAAACGCCTGGTACGGACACATCGCCGGATGGCCCGTGCCCATCCGCTTAGGAATCTGACCGGTGCGCCAGTAGTTCTGCGCCATGTAGGACATCAGCCCCAGCGACGTGTCCAGCAAAGACACGTCCAGGTACTGCCCCTGCCCGGTCTGGCTGCGCGCCAGCAATGCGGCCAGGATGCCGCTCAACGCGAAGGATCCGGTGCCCAGGTCCACCGGCGAAAAACTCGCGCGCGCGAAGCTTCCGCCCGGTTCGCCCATCGTGCTGATCATGCCGCTGAAGGCCTGCAACATTACGTCGTAGCCGGGTTCCTCGCCCATCGGGCCTTCCCGCCCGTAGCCGGAAATCTCGCAATAGATCAGCGCAGGGTTCAGCGCGCTGAGCGTGTCGTAGTCCACGCCCAGCCGCAAGGCGGTCTTGCCGCCAAAACCTTGCAGCACCACATCCGCCTCTTTGGCTAGCCGTTGAACCACCGCCCTGCCCGTCTCGGTTTTCAAGTCCACGGCCAGGCTTTGCTTGTTATGGTTCACGGCCAGAAACGTGGCCGATTGGCCGGCGTCTTGCGGCAGCCACGCGCGCGTGTCGTCGCCCACACCTACCGGTTCCACCTTGATCACGCGAGCGCCCAGTTCGCCCAGATACTGGCCACACAAAGGGCCGGCCAGCACCTTGCTCAGATCCAGAACGGTAATGTCTTGCAGCGGCAGCCTGCGCGGCCCGCTTGCGGCAGAGTCTTGTTGCATCATTCGGCCTTCAATCCCACAGCGTTAGCGGCATCGGTCCACTGCGCCGTCTCGCGCTTGAAGAAATCATCCAGCTGAGCCGGCGCGACCGACAAGGCCTCGGCGCCGCGCTCTTGCATGGCCTTGCGATACGCCTCGTTCGCCACGACGTTCGCCACCGCCGTGCGCAGCTTCGCCACCACCTCGGGCGGCGTGCCGGCAGGCGCTTGCAGCGAGAACCAGAAGTTCAAATCCAGGCCGGCGTACCCCGCCTCTTTCAGCGTGGGCACATCGGGCAACAGCGGCGAGCGCGCCGCCGACGTGATCGCCAAAGCCTTCAGCCTGCCGCCCTGTACCTGACCGATGCTGGTCGACATGCTGTCGAACAGAAAATCAATCTGCCCGCCGATCACGTCGGTGACCGCGTTGGCGCTGCCTTTGTATGCCACGCCCACCGCCTGGAATTTCGCCAGCTTTTGCAGCAATGCCCCGTACACATGCGGCGAGCTGCCCGGCCCGAAGGTGGCGTAGCTGAGCCCATGCGGCGCTGCGCGGCCACGCGCGACCAATTCGGCCAACGTGGCAACCGGCGTGCGCTCTGGATTCACGACCAACAGGTTCGGCATGGTGCCGGTGGTACCGATCGGCACATAGTCTTTCAGCGGATCCATCTTGGCGCTGGGATACATCAGCGGGTTAATCGCCTGCATGCCCACGGTGTTGTGCATCAGCGTGTAGCCATCGGCCGGGCCGTTCAACACGCTTTGATAGCC
>CAJYKY010000148.1 GCA_913775005.1 uncultured Achromobacter sp. | reverse complement strand
CGAGACGCGTGCCGATGGCGTCATCAGCCGCGCGTCCGACCTGCCTGGCGTGCCGGAATCCGCAGACCTGACCTTGCGCGCCGCCCACGCATTGCAACAGGCCACGGGCACGCGGCAGGGCGTACAGATCGCGCTGGAAAAACGTATTCCGCAAGGCGGCGGTCTGGGCGGCGGGTCCAGCGATGCCGCATCGGTGCTGATCGCGCTGAACCGGTTGTGGGGGACGGGGCTGACACGGCGTGAACTGATGGCGCTGGCCTTGCCGCTGGGCGCGGACGTGCCGGTGTTTGTGTTCGGGCAATCGGCATTCGCGGAAGGTGTGGGCGAAGATCTCACCGCCGTGACCTTGCCCGAGCGCGCTTATCTGGTGGCGCAACCCGACACCAGCGTGCCGACTGTAGGAATATTTTCAGCACCCGATTTGACAAGGGATTCTTCTTACATCACAATAGCGGACTTTCTTGCTTCGCCAACATTTTCCTTCGGGAAAAATGATCTGGGGCCGGTAGTTCACCGTCTTTACCCTGAAGTGCTTAGGGCATCGCGGTGGCTTGCAGAACAGGGTTACCCCGTTCGCATGTCGGGATCAGGCGCATGTTTATTCGCCGAATTTTCCGAACTTTCTGAAGCCGTTTTGGCAAAAGCAGAAATATCCGCTACAATGCGCGGCGCTGTTAAAACAAACAGCACAACGCATCCACGGTTTCGGTTAGTGCAGGCATGTACTGGGTTAACTGAACATCCGTTACGGAATTGGATTGCAAGATAGTTGGGGAGTCGCCAAGCTGGTTAAGGCACCGGATTTTGATTCCGGCATGCGAAGGTTCGAATCCTTCCTCCCCAGCCAACCGAATACATAAAAAAGCTGTTGAACACGCCTGTAAGACACTGGCCCGAGTTCAGCAGCTTTTTTTATTTCCGGATCGGCTGGTGTTTCACATCACTGCCCGCCTCACCTCGTTAGTGTCTTACAACGACCATCGCATCATCCATCATGGCAAACGATAGCTTCATGATCTTCACGGGCACCGCCAATACTCGGCTGGCCGTGGACGTAGTCAACCACCTCGATATGTCCCTGGGCAAGATGACCGTCGGTCGCTTCTCGGACGGCGAAGTGATGGTCGAAATCAACGAGAATGTGCGCGGCAAGGACGTCTTCGTCCTTCAGCCCACCTGTGCGCCTACCAATGACAACCTGATGGAAATCATGGTCATGGTCGATGCCCTGCGCCGCGCGTCGGCCGGCCGCATCACCGCCGCGATTCCCTACTTCGGTTACGCCCGCCAAGACCGCCGCCCGCGTTCGGCGCGTGTGTCGATTTCGGCCAAGGTTGTGGCCAACATGCTGCAAGTGGCTGGCGTTGATCGCGTCCTGACGATGGACCTGCACGCTGACCAGATCCAGGGCTTTTTCGACATCCCCGTAGATAACATCTACGCCGGTCCGATCCTGCTGGGCGACATCTGGCGCCGCAATTTCTCGAACCTGGTTGTCGTGTCGCCTGACATCGGCGGCGTGGTTCGCGCCCGCGCGCTGGCCAAGCAGCTGGAAGCCGACCTGGCCATCATCGACAAGCGCCGTCCGCGCGCCAACGTGTCGGAAGTGATGAACATCATCGGTGAAGTCGACGGCCGCACCTGCATCATCATGGACGACATGGTCGACACCGCTGGCACGCTGTGCAAGGCGGCCCAGGCCCTGAAAGACCGCGGCGCCGGTGCCGTTTACGCCTATTGCACGCACCCCGTGCTGTCGGGCGGCGCCATTGACCGCATTGAAGCGTCGGAACTGGACGAACTGGTCGTCACCGACACCATCCCGCTCTCCGAGCAAGGCCAGGCCAGCGGCAAGATCCGCCAGCTGTCGTGCGCCGCGCTGCTGGGCGAGACCATTCTGCGTATCTCGAACGCGGAATCGGTCAGCTCGCTGTTCGTCGACTGACGCCCCAGGGCGTCGTCAGACTCAGCCCACCCCCGTTTTTGCGCCTTGCTGGTCGCGGCAAGGGGCAAACAACACGGCGCGCATGTTGCGCGCCGTGCCGTTAACTGGTGAAGCCTCTTCACCTTATTTTGTTTTTGGAGTTTTCCATGAAATTTACTGCCACTGCGCGTAGCGTCCAGGGTTCGAGTGCGAGCCGCCGCCTGCGCCGCGCGGGCCGCGTTCCCGCCATTGTCTATGGTGGTACGGCTGCCCCCCTGAACATCGAACTCGACCACAACGAGATCTACCACGCCCTGCGTAAGGAAGAATTCCACGCATCGATCCTGCAAATGCAGCTCGAAGGCGCGAAGGATGAGCAAGTTCTGCTGCGTTCGGTTCAATGGCACGCCTACAAGCCGCAAGTCCTGCACGTGGACTTCCAGCGCGTTGACGCCAACCAAGCCCTGCGTACCAAGGTGCCGCTGCACTTCGTGAACGCTGAAATCTCGCCGGCTGTGAAGCTGTCGGGCGCCATCATCAGCCACGTGACGACCGAACTGGAAATCACCTGCCTGCCCAAGGCCCTGCCGCAGTTCATCGAAGTCGACCTGACCGACGTCCTGGCTGGCGCTTCGATCCACCTGGCCGACATCAAGCTGCCCATGGGCGTGACGTACGTCCCCCACGGCGGTGAAGAAAACCCGCTGCTGGCTGCCGCCATCGTCAAGGGCGGCGCTGCCGCTGACGACGCTGAAGAAGCCGCTCCGGCCGCCTAAGTTTCGCTGAAAGCCTTCGGGCTTTCTGCGGCTTATGCCCGAAACCCTGCGTGTGCATTTGCATGCGCAGGGTTTTTTGGTTTAAACACCCTCCATCATGTCTACTCCCATACGCCTCATTGTGGGATTGGGTAACCCCGGTCCCGACTACGAAACCACTCGGCACAACGCCGGCTTCTGGCTGGCCGACCACCTG
>CAJYKY010000147.1 GCA_913775005.1 uncultured Achromobacter sp. | reverse complement strand
GGCAAGATCGGCGACGGCAAGATCTTCGCCGCCCCGCTGGAACAAGTGATCCGTATTCGCACGGGTGAAGCTGGCGAAGCTGCGCTGTAAATAAATAAAGAAGACTCATTGGAGCCTGAAAATGGATAAAGCAGATATCTCCTGGTTGCTCGTCTCTACCCTGCTTGTATTGATGATGGCCGTACCCGGTCTGGCGTTGTTCTATGGCGGCCTGGTACGCAGCAAGAACGTGCTGTCGGTGTTGCTGCAAGTGTTGTGCACGTTCGCGCTGGGCCTGGTGCTTTGGTTCATCTACGGCTATTCGCTTGCCTTCACCGAAGGCAACGCCTTCTTTGGCGGCCTGTCGCGCGCATTCTTCTCTGGCATGTTCACCCCGTCTGACGGCAAGTACGCCATGTCGAACACCCTGACCGAGCTGCTGTTCGCCTCGTTCCAGGCCACGTTCGCCGGCATCACCTGCGCGCTGATCGTGGGCAGCTTTGCCGAGCGCGCCCGCTTCTCGGGGGTGCTGGTATTCACGGTGATCTGGTTCACGTTCGCCTACATTCCCATCGCTCACATGGTGTGGTTTGCGTCCGAAACGGCGCCGGGCCTGCTGAACGCCAAGGGCGCGCTGGACTTTGCCGGCGGCACCGTGGTGCACATCAACGCCGGTGTGGCTGGCCTGGTGGGTGCGTATGTGGTGGGCAAGCGCGTTGGCTACGGCCGTGAAGCGATGCAGCCGCACAACCTGCCGATGACGTTTATCGGTGCAGCGCTGCTGTGGGTGGGCTGGTTCGGTTTCAACGCGGGTTCGGCATTGGCCGCCAATGAAAACGCCACCCTGGCCTTCTTCAACACGATGATTGCGACCGCAGGCGCTGTGCTGGCCTGGTTGTTCACGGAATGGGCCATCAAGGGCAAGCCCTCGATGCTGGGCGCAGCCTCTGGCGCCATCGCTGGCCTGGTGGGCATCACGCCCGCCGCCGGTCTGGTCGGCCCGGTGGGCGCGCTGATCATCGGCGTGGTTGCCGGCGTGGTATGCGTCTGGGGCGTGAATGGCCTGAAGCGCCTGCTGCGTGCTGACGATGCGCTGGACGTGTTCGGCATCCACGGCGTGGGCGGCATCGTGGGCGCCCTGCTGACCGGCGTGTTCAACGCTCAAGTCTTCGGCGGCCCCGGCCTGGCTGAACCCGGCATGATCGCCCACCAACTGTGGGTGCAGCTGGAAGGCGTGCTGCTGACCATCGTCTGGTCTGGTGTGGTGGCGTGGGTGGCCTACAAGATCGCCAATGCCCTGTGCGGCATGCGTGTGCCGGAAGACCAGGAACGCGAAGGCCTGGACGTCACGAGCCACGGCGAATCCGCGTACCACAGCTGATCTGCGTGACACCGGCCCGCCCGAACGGTGGGCCGGATTCAGCAAAGCAAGAAATCAGGCGCCGGGAACTCCCGGCGCTTTTTTTATGGGCGACGATTAGAGGCGAAACCCAGCGGTGAAACCCGGAGGCGAAGATCAGTAGCGAATCTCAGCGGCAGAAAAAAACGCCCCAACTTGTGGGGCGTTCGGTCGGGGGAACCCATCGGAATCAAGCCGGATCCAGCGCATCCAGATCGACGGGCAAGGCGCGGTTCAACGCCGTTGCCACTTTGATGCGCAAAGCGTTGGAATGCGCACGGCGCACTTCGCGTTTTACGTCCAGCAATTGCTGAGGGTGCATCGAAAACTCGGTCAGCCCCAAGCCCAGCAGCAGACGCGTCATGCGGGAATCGCCCGCCATTTCGCCGCAGACGGCAACGGGCTTGCCCGCGCGTTCACCCGCGTTGATGGTGTTGGCCACCAGGCGCAGCACAGCGGGATGCAGCGGATCGTATAGCGAGGCCACGTCGTGGTCGCCGCGGTCGATGGCAAGCGTGTACTGGATCAAGTCATTGGTGCCGATGGACAGGAAATCCAGCGCTTGCGCGAAGGGTTCAATCGCGATGGCGATGGCGGGCACTTCAACCATCGCCCCCACTTCCATATGCGGCGCGTAGGCTTGACCCCGTGCGTCCAGCTCGCGCCGGGCGGACTCGATGGCGGCTTTGGTTGCCACGACTTCGTGCATGTGCGCGATCATCGGGATCAGCAGCCGCACCGGGCCATGCGCCGACGCGCGCAAAATGGCGCGCAACTGCGTGGCGAACATTTCCGGCCGCGCCAGGCAATAGCGGATGGCACGCTGCCCCAGAGCGGGGTTGGTTGCCACAGTGGCTTCGCCGTCCAGCGTTTTGTCAGACCCGATGTCCAACGTGCGGATCGTGACGGGCCGGCCCGCCATCACCTTCACGACCGAGGAATAGGCTTCGTATTGCTCTTCCTCGCCAGGCAGGTCGGGGCGCCCCATGAACAGGAATTCGCTGCGGAACAGACCGATGCCGTGCGCGCCGGAGGCCAGCGCCAGGGCGGCCTCTTCGGGCAGTTCGATATTGGCGTGAAGCACGATATCGATGCCGTCCAACGTGACCGAGGGCTCGTCACGAAGCAGGCCCAGTTCAGCGCGTTCGTCAGCGTAGGCGGCCTGACGGCGGCGATATTCCTGAAGAATCTGGTCTGACGGGTTCACCACGACGGCGCCAGCGGCCCCATCGATGATCAGCATGTCGCCGTCGCGCACCAGTTCGCGCACGTTACCCAGCGCCACCACGGCCGGCACAGCCATGCTGCGCGCCACGATGGCGGTGTGCGACGTGGGGCCGCCCAGGTCGGTGACGAAAGCGGCGAAACGGCCGCCGCGCAGGCGCAGCATGTCCGCAGGCGAGATATCGTGCGCCACAACCACCAAGGCGTCATCGCCGCCCATGTGGGACATGTCGGGCAGAATCGCCGACGTGCCAGACAGCACATGCAGCACGCGTTCGATGACCTGGCGGACGTCCGCCCCGCGCTCGCGCAGGTACTCGTCTTCCATGGCGTCGAACTGCTGGCCCAGGAGCTGCCCTTGTGTCGTCAGCGCCCATTCGGCGTTGTAATGACGTTCAGCGATCAGGGCCAGCGTCTGTTCGGCCAGCAACGGGTCACCCAGCAGCAGGCTGTGCACGTTCAGCATGGCACCCAGCTCGCGCGGCGCGTCGGCCGGCAAGGTGTCGGCCAACAGCCGCAATTCCTGCTGCGCGGACGCCAAGGCATCCGTCAGACGGCTGCTTTCCGCGGGCACGTCTTCGGGCGATATCCGGTAGTGCGCGACTTCCAGCGCGGCTGCGCCCATGACGACCGCGCGCCCGATGGCATATCCCTTCGCAACGCCTTTGCCGTAAAGACAAACGACGGGGCTGGCAGGACCAGCTCCGTCGTGAGCGTTGTTCAGGGTCGTAGACAAGCCAGCCTCAGCGATGCTCAGGCTGGCAGATTCAGGGGGGGTTCTATTCCTGCTCACCGAATTTGCTGTCGAACAAGGTTTCGATTTCGGACAAGGCTTGATCGGCGTCGCCGCCGGAGGCATCCAGTTTGACCGTCACGCCCAAGCCGGCCGCCAACATCATGACGCCCATGATGCTCTTGGCGTTCACGCGCTGCGCGCCACGCGAGATGAAGATCTCGCTTGAGAACTTGCTGGCCAGTTGCGTCAGCTTCGCAGCGGCACGCGCATGCAAACCCAATTTATTGCTGATGACGATGTCTTTTGTAGGCATAGGAAATATTATGACCGCGGGTTAACGCCGCAGTGTTGATCGCAGCAAATAGCCAAACCGCAAAGGACTTTTCGGCCTGAATTGCCAGCCGACATAATAGGGCAAATTCCCGCCCGTCAGTCTACACGCAAGACGCCCTGCACCCCTCCGGCCAAGGCCTTTTCGCGCGTTTCAGCCAACGGCAAGTTGCGATAAGTCAGGGCTCGCAGCAACATCGGCGTATTCAGGCCCGCCAGAACACAGCATTGAATGCCCTGCGCCTGCGCGTCGGCAACGGCACGCTTGGAGATATTGGCCGGCGTGGCGCCGATAAGATCCGTCAGCACCAGCACGCCCGCGCCGTGATCCTGCATCAGGATGTCTTTCAGGACATCCGGCGCAAGATCGTCCGGCCGGTCTTCCGGCTGGATATCGTGAATGGCCAGCATGCCGTCAAGGTTGCCCATGACGTGGCTGGCGCATTCGCGCATCGCGGCGCCCAAAGGCGCGTGCACGACGATAACAATACCCGTGGTCATGACGGATTCCAGAGAGAACAGGCTGCGAGGGCGGTAGATGCCACCGAGGCTTCCAGCGCCTCGACGAACATGCCTGCGACATCGAAGCCGGTCTGTTCGGCGATCTCTACGAAACAGGTGGGGCTGGTGACGTTCACTTCCGTGACGTAGTCGCCAATGACATCCAGGCCAACCAGCAGCAGGCCGCGAGCGGCCAGCTTGGGCGCCACGGCTTCGGCAATTTCGCGGTCGCGAGCAGACAGTTCCTGCGCCACGCCACGTCCGCCAGCAGCCAGATTGCCGCGCGTTTCACCGGCCAGCGGAATGCGCGCCAGCGAATACGGCACCGGCTTGCCGCCGATAAGCAGAATCCGCTTGTCGCCTTTGACGATGTCGGGAATGTAACGCTGCGCCATGATGGTGCGCGCGCCGTTATCCGTCAGCGTTTCCAGGATGGCGTTCAGGTTCGGGTCTTTGGGTTGCAGGCGGAACACGCCGGTGCCGCCCATGCCGTCCAGCGGCTTCACGATGACGTCGTGATGCGTGTCGTGAAACGCCTTGAGACGCGCCATGTTGCGGGTCACCAGCGTGGGTGCGGTGAACTCGCTGATTTCGGTGATGGCCAGCTTTTCGGGGTGATTGCGGATCGCCGCGCCGCTATTGAAGACGCGGGCGCCCTGCGCCTCGGCATATTCCAGCAGGTGCGTGGAATACACGTATTCCATGTCGAAAGGCGGGTCTTTGCGCATGACCACGGCGCCAAATTCTGCCAGCGGCAGATCCTGAGCGGCAGACTCCGTCCACCAGTCGTGGCCGTGCAGGTCAGCGTCCGCAACCAGCGCGATCGGCGTGGTGACGGCCTTGACCAGCCCTTCTTCGATATAAAGGTCGCCTTGCATGGCCACGCTAAGCGTATGGCCGCGTGCCACAAGGGCACGCATCATGGCAACTGAGCTGTCCTTGTACGCTTTAAGCAGCGGCAAGGGATCCAAAACGAACAAAACATGCATCGCGACACCCTGAACGTACGCCGCCTTCCCTAGTGGGA
>CAJYKY010000146.1 GCA_913775005.1 uncultured Achromobacter sp. | reverse complement strand
TGGCTGGTGATCGTGGCGGCCGAGATGCTGACGGGGGGCACGGGCATTGGCTTTTGGCTGTGGGATGAATGGAACAACTTGAAGGTAGAGCACATCGTGATCGCCATCTTTGTGATCGGCATCGTGGGCCTGCTGCTGGAGACCTTGCTGGTCGCCCTGGCGCGCCGTTTTACCTATACCGAGGAATAGCGCCATGAAGAAATTCGTACGCGTCGAAAACGTGGGCCAGACGTTCCACACCCGTAAGGGCGCTTTTGTGGCGCTGCGCGACATCGACCTGACGGTCGAGCAGGGGGAATTCATTACCTTGATCGGCCATTCCGGCTGCGGCAAGTCCACGTTGTTGAATCTGATTGCGGGGTTGACGCGGCCGACCAGCGGCGTGCTGCTGTGCGCCGAGCGCGAGATCACCGGGCCGGGGCCGGACCGCGCCGTCGTGTTCCAGAACCATTCGCTGCTGCCGTGGCTGACCTGCTTTCAGAATGTGTACCTGGCGGTAGAACGCGTGTTCGGCGGCAAGGAAAAGCGCCCGCAGCTGGCCGAGCGCTCGCAGGCGGCGCTGGATCTGGTGGGGCTGCTGCCCGCGCAGAACAAGCTGCCGCGCGAGATCTCGGGCGGCATGAAACAACGCGTGGGGATTGCGCGCGCGCTAGCCATCGAGCCCGGCGTGCTGCTGATGGACGAGCCCTTCGGCGCGCTGGATGCGTTGACCCGCGCCCACTTGCAGGACGAGCTGCTGAAGATCGTGGCCAAGACGCACACGACCACCATCATGGTCACGCACGATGTGGACGAAGCCGTGCTGCTATCGGACCGTATCGTCATGCTGACCAACGGGCCGGCTGCGACCATCGGCGATATTCTGTCCGTGCCGCTGGCCCGCCCGCGCGACCGTGTGCGGCTGGCCAACGACGCCACGTATCTGGCGTGCCGCGCGAGCGTCGTGGACTTTCTGCATCGCCGCCATGGCAACCCGGAACGCGCGCAGGCAGCAGCCCAGGCCAACGCCCAGACGCTGCGGGAAGTGGACCCCGCCGTGCTGGACGCGGCAAGCCCGGCCACGCGCGTGGCGGCCTGATGGCCAGCGTGACGGAGGGCGTGATGCGTGGCCTGATGTGCAGCCAGATATGCAGCCAGGATGCCGCCATGAGCAAGCCGCCCAAGCCGAAGCTGGTAGTGGTGGGCAACGGCATGGCTGGCATGCGCACGGTCGAAGAGCTGTTGCAGCTGGCGCCCGATCTTTACGACATCACGGTGGTGGGCGCCGAGGCCTACACCAACTACAACCGGATTCTGCTGTCGCCCGTGCTGACCGGCGAGCAGACGCTGGCGGATATCGTGCTGAACGATGAGTCCTGGTATGCGCGGCACGGTATCCGGCTGCTGCGCAACTGCAAGGTGACGCGCGTGAACCGCGCGCGTCGCAACGTCAGCACGAGCGACGGCGCCGATCTGCCTTACGACCGGCTCTTGCTGGCTACCGGTTCCACGCCTTACATCCCGCCGGTGCCGGGCCACGATCTGGAAGGCGTGGTGGCGTTTCGCGACATTGACGATGTGCATTGCATGATCGACGCGTCGACGCGTTATCGCCATGCGGTGGTGGTGGGGGGCGGCCTATTGGGGCTGGAAGCCGCCACCGGCCTGGCGGCGCGCGGCATGCAGGTGTCGGTGGTGCACTTGGGCGCGACCTTGCTGGACCGGCAACTGGACAGCGAAGCGTCCTCGCTGTTGCGGCGCAGCCTGGAGGCGCGCGGCCTGCGCTTCCTGCTTCAGCGCAAGACGCAGGCGATGTTGCCGGGCGCGAACGGGCGCGTGCGCGCGCTGCAATTTGCCGACGGCAAGGAAATTCCTGCCGATCTGGTGGTGATGGCGGCGGGCGTACGCCCCAACACCGACCTTGCCGAACGCTGCGGACTGCATGTGGATCGCGGCGTGGTGGTCAGCGATACCTTGCAGACGTATGACCCGCGCATCTACGCGGTGGGGGAATGCGTCAGCCATCGCGGCACCGCGTATGGCCTGGTCGCTCCGCTGTTCGAACAGGCCAAAGTCGCGGCGAATCATCTGGCGATGCATGGCATCGGCCGTTACGCCGGCAGCGTGCCGTCAGCGAAATTGAAAGTCACCGGCATCGAGCTTTTCTCTGTGGGAGATTTTCAAGGCGACGCGCAAACCGAAGCCATCACGCTGGCCGATTCGTTGAACGGCGTCTACCGCAAGTTGGTGATCCGGGGTGACAAGCTGGTGGGCGCGTGCCTGTATGGCGACACGGCAGATAGCGCGTGGTATCAGCGGCTGATTCGGGAAGGGCGTGAGCTTGGCGCCGTGCGCGATCAGCTGATGGCGGGCGAAGGCGCGGCGGGGCATTGACGGGCCGATACCCGCAGGCGAGCAGTGAGGGCAAAGCGGGCGGGGCGGCCACAAGGGATGAGACATGTTGTTGAACAAGCGGATTGACCTGGTCGACGCGACGGCGGTGCGCGACGTGCCGTCGGTGTGCTGCTATTGCGGCACGGGCTGCGGGGTGCGGGTACAGGTGCAAGACGGCGCGGTAACCGGCGTGCGCGGCGACGAACATCATCCGGCCAATCACGGCCGCCTGTGCAGCAAAGGGCGCACGCTTGCCGACACGGTGCGGCGCGACGGCGCGCGCGTGTTGTCGGCGCAATGGCGCAACTCGCGCGCCGAACCCTTGCGCAATGTGCCGCTGGCAGATGCGCTGGACATCGCGGCGGACAAGCTGGCGGGCGCAATTGGCATGCATGGTCCGGATGCGGTGGGGTTTTATCTGTCGGGCCAATTGCTGACCGAAGACTACGCCGTCTTCAACAAGCTGGCGCGCGCGCTGGTGGGCACCAACAACATCGACACGAACTCGCGGCTGTGCATGTCGAGCGCCGTGTCCGGCTACAAGCGCACCTTGGGCGCGGACGCGCCGCCTGCCTGTTATGAAGACCTGGATCTGGCCGACACCGTGCTGATCGCCGGTTCCAACATGGCCTACGCGCATCCGGTGCTGTTCCGGCGGCTGGAGGCCGCGCGTAGCCGGCGCCCTGATATGAAAGTGATCGTGGTGGATCCCCGGCGGACGGACACGGCAGCGTTTGCCGATCTGCATCTGCCGATTGCGCCGGGTTCAGACGTGGCGCTGTTTAACGCGATGTTGCACGTGATGATCGCCGAAGGGCTGATCAATGACGGCTACATTGCGCGTCACACCGAAGGCTTCGACGCGCTGAGGGCGCGCGTGGCGTCGTATCCGCCGGCCCGGGCGCAGGCGATTTGCGGCGTGCCTGCGCAGCACATCGTGCAGGCAGCGCGCTGGTTTGGCGAGGCTGGCGCAGCGTTGTCGCTCTACACCATGGGCTTGAACCAATCCGCCAGCGGCACCGACAAGAACGCCGCGCTGATCCATCTGCACCTGGCCACCGGCCACATCGGCAAGCCGGGGGCGGGGCCGTTTTCGCTGACTGGTCAGCCCAACGCCATGGGCGGCCGTGAAGCGGGAGGCATGGCGACCTTGTTGCCCGGCCATCGAGACCCGGCCAACGCGGCAGATCGCGCTGAGGTGGCGGCGCTATGGGGCGTGGATCAGTTGCCCGACGCGCCGGGCGCCTCGGCGGTGGAAATGTTCGACGCCGTGCTGGACGGCCGCATCAAGGTGCTGTGGATCGCCGCAAGCAACCCGGCGCAGTCCCTGCCGGATCAAGCCAAGGTGCGCGCGGCCTTGGCGCGCGCCGAATGCGTGATTGTGCAAGAGGCCTACGCCAGCGCCGAAACGCTGGCCTATGCCGACCTGGTGCTGCCGGCCGCCACCTGGCCGGAGAAGTCCGGCACGGTGACCAACTCCGAACGCCGCATCAGCCGCGTCCACGCCGCGATTGCCCCGCCCGGTGACGCGCAGCCGGATTGGCGGCTGGCCCAAGCTGTGGCTCAGCGGCTGGCGGTCCGCATGGGGTCCAGTGGGATGGCCGTTGCTGCGTCCGGTGTTGCGTCCCACTTGGCGGCGCTATTCGCCTACCCAGATGAAAGCGCCGTATTCGCTGAACACGTTCGGATGACGGCGGGCCGTGATCTGGATTACAGCGCGCTGGATTACGACACATTGCATCGGCGGGGGCCGCAGCAATGGCCGTACCGCGATGGCCAGGGTGCTACGCGTTTGTACGCCGACGGGCGCTTTCCCACCGCCAACGGCCGCGCCCGTTTCCGCGATGTGGACTATCGGCCGCCCGTCGATCCACTGACGCCCGTGTACCCGTTGCAACTGATGACGGGCCGCCTGCGAGACCATTGGCACACGATGGCGCGCACGTCGTTGTCGCGCACGTTGACGCAGCATGTGGAAGAGCCATGGGTGTCGATGCATTCCGACGATCTGCGCGCCCGGCAACTGGCGCCCGGCGACCTGCTGCGCTTGCAATCGCGACGAGGCAGTATCGTGGCCCCCGTGCAGGCGGACGATGCGCTGCAACCCGGCCA
>CAJYKY010000145.1 GCA_913775005.1 uncultured Achromobacter sp. | reverse complement strand
GCGCGCGGGTGCTATACCGATGCCGGTTAGTTACGAAGGAGCCTCGTCATGAATACACCCACCCGATTTGAGCACGCGCGTCGCGGCCTGCATCCGCTGGTTGCCGCCGCGTCGATTGCCGTCATCGTCATGTGCGCGGTGGGCGTGGCGGCGGTGATGGGCTGGTTGCCCTCGCCGTCCGCCAACCCGCACGCCGACACGCCCGTGGCCGAAGCCGGCCCGGAAAGCGCCAACCTTGCGCCCGCACCCGCCCAGCAAGCCCAGGCGCAGCCTGCGCAGCAAGGCACGGGCCGCCCGGCTTCCGCCGCGGCGCCGCGTCCCGCTGCCGCACCCGCTCCTGCGCCCGCGCAGCAAGCTTGTGCAACCTGCGGCGTCGTGGAAACCATCCGCCAGGTGCAGGTGCCTGTGAAGGACAATAGCGATCATCTGGTCGGCACCATCGGCGGCGGCGTGGTCGGCGGGGTGGTGGGTAATCAATTTGGCGGAGGCAGCGGCAAGACCGCGCTGACCGTGCTGGGCGCCGTGGGCGGTGCTTTGGCAGGCCGTGAAGTTGAGCGTAATATCAGACAGCAACAAACGGTGACGCACTATGAACTCACGGTCCGCATGCGCGACGGTAGTGCTCGCCAGTTCCGCAGCGCGCAGCCGTTCGCCTTTGCGTCGGGCGATCACGTGCGTGTTGAAAATAATCAGCTGCTGCCGGGGTGATCGGCAGTCGGCGGCTACCATCCGTCTTCGGGGAGACCTGGCATGAGCGACCAATTCACGAATCCGTTCGTCCTACCTGGCATGGGCCAGCAATCCGATCTGTCGGGCAACCCCTTGTTGGCCAGTATGGAAATGATGCGCCAGGCTTGGGCCGGCCTGACCGGGCCGGGCGGCCTGGCCAGCAGCCTGCCCATGGCGCCGCCGATGAACCTTGAAGACCTGGACCGCCGCATCGCTGAGCTGCGTTCCGTGGAAAACTGGCTGCGCATGAATCTGTCCATGCTGTCGTCCACGATCCAGGGCATGGAAGTGCAGCGCTCCACCATCAGCACGTTGCGCGCCTTTGTGGACAGCGCGGCCAATCTGGACATGGGTTCGGTGCGTGACAGCGGCGCAGCGTCCCCGCTGGAAGTGGTGCTGGGTTTGAAGCCCGCACCCAAGTCCACGGCGAAACCGCAGGAGGCCGCGGCCTCGTCTGCGCAGCGCAATCCGGACGCCGGGTCGGACAAGGCCGCCGAGTCCGCCGCCGCCGCATCGGAACCGGCTGCGGCCGGCATGCCGGGCGTGACTGAACAGATGGGCGCAGCCGCGCAATCGGCATCCAAAGCCTGGTGGGACTTGCTACAGCAACAGTTCAACCAGATCGCGGCGGCCACGGCGGCGTCCATGCCCGCCAGCCCGGGCGCAGCGGCAGGTGCGCAAGGCGCGGGCAGCGGACAACTGGATGACACCAAGCCAGGCGCATCCAAAGCCGCAGCGCGAACCGAGGCCAAAGCCTCCAAGCCGGCCGCGCGCAAGACAGCGGCCAAGGCAGCGCCCAACGGCGGCGCCAAAGCGCCCGCCAAGTCCAGCGCCAACACCCGTACGCGGGCAACGAAAACCGGGCCTGCCGACGGCAAGCCCTGATCCTTCTTTCAATCGACAGGCTAGCGGCCGGCCACGGCCGCCATGCTGTCTCTCAACGATTCAAAACCTATGCTTAATGTAGTGATCCTCGCCGCCGGACTCGGCAAGCGCATGCAGTCCGACCTTCCCAAAGTGCTGCACACCCTGGCTGGCAAACCCATGCTGGCGCACGTGCTGGACAGCGCGCGCCAACTCAAGCCCGCACGCATCATCGTGGTGGTGGGCCATGGCGCCGACCGCGTCAAGCAGGCGTTTGAAGGCCAGCCCGATTTGCAATTCGTGTTGCAGCAGCCGCAGCAAGGCACCGGCCACGCCGTGCAGCAAGCGGTGCCGCAACTGCTGGAAGGCGACGGCAAGGACGACGTGACGCTGGTGCTGTATGGCGATGTGCCGCTGGTGCAGCCGGAAACGCTGCAACGCCTGCTGGACGCGCGCGGCGCGGGCGCGGCGGTGCTGACCGAAGTGCTGGACGACTCCACGGGCTATGGCCGCATCGTGCGCGACGCACAAGGCAACGTGATCCGCATCGTCGAGCACAAGGATGCGTCGGAAGCCGAACGCGCCATCAAGGAAGTGAACACCGGCATCCTCACGGCCCCCACCGCCAAGCTTAAAGACTGGCTGACCCGTATCGACAACAAGAACGCCCAGGGCGAGTACTACTTGACCGATGTGGTCGGCCTGGCCGTGGTGGACAGCGTGCCCGTGGGCGCCGCGCAACCGGGCGCTGGCTGGGAAACGCTGGGTGTGAACAGCCGCGTGCAGCAAGCCGAACTGGAACGCCGCTGGCAGGGCGAGCAAGCCCGCCGCCAGCTGGAAGCCGGCGTCACGCTGGCCGACCCGGCGCGTTTTGACGTGCGCGGCTCGCTGACTTGCGGGCGCGATGTGTTCATCGATGTAGGTTGCGTATTCGAAGGCAAGGTCACGCTGGCCGACGGCGTGCGCGTGGGCCCGCATTGCGTGCTGCGCGATGTCTCGGTGGGCGCCGGCACGCAGATCGAAGCGTTCAGCCATCTGCAACAGGCCGAAGTGGGCCGCGATGCGCGCGTGGGCCCGTATGCCCGCCTGCGTCCGGGCGCTGAATTGGGCGATCGCAGCCACGTGGGCAACTTTGTTGAAATCAAGAAGAGCGTGCTGGGCGAAGACAGCAAGGCCAATCACCTGGCCTACATTGGCGACGCTGATATCGGCGCGCGCGTGAACGTCGGCGCAGGCACCATCACGTGCAATTACGACGGCGTGAACAAGCACCGCACTGTCATCGAAGACGACGCCTTCATCGGCTCGGACACGCAATTGGTCGCGCCCGTGCGCGTGGGCCGTGGCGCAACGCTGGGCGCCGGCACCACCTTGACCCGCGATGCACCGGCCGAGAAGTTGACGGTGTCGCGCGCCAGGCAACTGACCGTTGAGGGTTGGCAGCGTCCCGTCAAGAAATCGTGATGGCGGAGCAAGACTCCGCACCATCCACCGCCTCGGCAGCGCAGCAGGGCGTAAGCCCTGGCGCGGCGCCGGGGTGCGCCCAAGGCCCCGCCTCTGGGGCATCGGCGGGCGCCACAGCGTCGGGTGGCGCCAAACCCGCCCCGCCCGACGGCTTGCCTACACCGCGCCGTTATTGGGCCGCCGCCACCGTCATGACGGGCATCAGCCTGTCGGTGCTGGACACCACCATCGCCAACGTGGCGCTGCCCACCATCGCTATCGACCTGAAGGCGTCGCCGGCGCAGGCGGTGTGGATCGTCAACGCCTACAACCTGGCGGTGGTCATGATGCTGCTGCCGCTATCAGCGCTGGCCGAACGCATCGGGTTTCGCCGCATGTTCAGCTTCGGGCTGATGCTGTTCACGCTGGCATCGCTGGGCTGCGCGCTGGCCGGCACCCTGTGGCAGCTGACGGCCGCGCGCGTGTTCCAGGGCGTGGGCGCGGCCACGCTGATGTGCATGTTTGGCGGCTTGGTGCGCAACATCTATCCGCTGAAAATGCTGGGCCGGGGCATCAGCATCAACGCCACGACGGTGGCCGTGATGTCGGTGCTGGGGCCGACCATCGGGTCGGCCATCCTGTCGGTGGCGCCGTGGCCATGGATTTTCGCCGTCAACCTGCCGATCTGCGTGCTGGCCATGTTTGGCCTCCGTCATCTGCCCGAGGTGCCGCGCAATAACGTGAAGCTGGACTGGATCAGCGCGCTGCTGTGCATGGTGACGCTGGGCGTGTTCATTTCCGGCGTGGACATGATGGGCGAGGATCTGCTGCGCGGCATCGGCCTGGTGGCCATCGCCTCCGTGGCGGGCTTGGTGCTGGTGCGCCGCGCCAGCAAACAACCTGCGCCGCTGGTGCCGGTGGACTTGCTGCGCATCCGCCCGCTGGCGTTCGCGGTGGGCGCGTCGGCTTGCACGTTTGCAGCGCAGATGGCGTCCTATGTGTCCCTGCCTTTCTATTTCCAGCAAGTGCTGGGCCGTCCGTATCTAGAGGTCGGTATGTTGATGGGCGCGTGGCCCGTGGGCACCGCGCTGATCGCCCCGCTGGCCGGGCGCCTGTCCGACCGCTATTCCGCCGCTACGCTCAGCGGCGTGGGCGCGGCGACGATGGTGGCGGGCATGCTGTGGCTGGCCTTGCTGCCGTCTTCGGTGTCGAACTGGCCCATCGTGGCGGGCATGTTCGTGGCGGGCGTGGGCTTTGGTTTCTTCCAGACGCCGAATAATCGCGCCATGCTGTCGGCGGCGCCCCGCATGCGCAGCGGCGCGGCGGGCGGCTTGCAGGCCACCACCCGCGTGTTCGGGCAAAGCTTCGGCACGGCGCTGGTCGCCATCGCCTTCAGCATCAGCGTGGCGCATGGCCCCGGCCTGGCGCTGGTGCTGGGCACGGTGTGCGCCGCGCTGGCGGTGGTGGTCAACACCGTCCGCTTCAGCAAATTGCGGGTCTAGCGGCGGGGGCCATCCCCGTTCAG
>CAJYKY010000144.1 GCA_913775005.1 uncultured Achromobacter sp. | reverse complement strand
GGCGCAATTGGTGGAACTGGACCTGATCCGCTACATCCCGTTCCCTGATGACCTGAAGGGGCGCTATCAAAGCTACACGCAGGCCGACGTCACGCAATTGCGGGCGGCGGGCTTTTACGCCCCCATGCGCGATGTGCAGACGGGCGTGGCGGAATATGTGCGCTATTGGCGCGCACGTCGCTGATGTCCTTGCCCGCGTGGCGGGTATCCTGCTTACCGAAAACCACCGCTGGCCGGTGGTTTTTTTTGCCCCGCGTAGATGCCGGGGTGGATCGTTCCGTTCACTGAGCGGCCCAACGGCGCGGCGGCAAGCCAAGATTCAGGGGTGGCGCAACAACCGTTGCGCTCGGTTCATCAGGAGATAGCCATGAATCCTTTTATCGACGCAACCGTTGCTCCCGCGGGGCTTTGCCGTCTGTGGCGCCGGCCGAGTCCGCCCGCGGCCAGCCGGCCCGTCCGTCGCGTTCGGCGCGCATGGCGTCGCGCGTTCAGCGCCATGTTGATGACGGCCGTCGTTGGCCTTGGCGCGCCTTGCGCGCTTGCGGTGGACGTTAATCAGGCTAGCGCGCAGCAGCTGGAAACCATACGCGGCATCGGTCCTCGCACGGCCGAAGTGATCGTGAATGAACGTGAGCGCGGCGGCCGGTTTGAATCGTTCGAAGACCTGGCGGAACGCGTGCGCGGTATCGGGCAAAAGAAGGCGCAGGCGCTTGAGGCGGCGGGGCTGAAGGTCGGCGATGGCGCGGCGCCGGCCACGTCCGCGCTGAATGCGCCGGCCAGTTCTGCTGTGAATTCGCCGACGAATGCCGCCGCAAAATCTGCCGCAAATGCCGCAGTAAATGCCGCCGCAACTCCCACTGCGAATTCTGCTTCAGGTCCGGCCTCAAAGCCCGTGGCAACTTCCGCCTCCAAGGCGGCGGCCAAGCCCTCCGCCCAGCCCGCCGCGCGGCCCTAGCGTCATCCACTGCGCGGCGCTAACCCCTCCCATCGCGCGGTCCTGGCGGTGCCTGCCGCCTCGCTTGGGCCGCGCGGCGCAGCGGTGGGCGGGCAGGGCAGGGAACCCCTGGCGAGAACGCGGCTTTTCGCCGCGTGCTTCGCCAGGCGGAGTTATGATCGTCCGCATGACTACTTCCTACCCCACTATCGAACAGACCGTCGGCAATACGCCGCTGGTGCGATTGCAGCGTATTCCGGGCGCCGCTGGCGATGCGCGTGGCAACGTCATCCTTGCCAAGCTGGAAGGCAATAATCCCGCCGGTTCGGTCAAAGACCGGCCGGCGTTGGCGATGATCAAGCACGCAGAAGAGCGTGGCGACATCAAGCCGGGCGATACGCTTATCGAAGCTACCAGCGGCAACACCGGCATTGCGCTGGCCATGGCGGCGGCGATGAAGGGTTACCGCATGATCCTCATCATGCCGGACAACCTGTCGGTGGAACGCCGCGCGGCCATGGCGGCCTACGGCGCCGAACTGATCCTGACGCCGGCAGACAAGGGCGGCATGGAATACGCGCGTGACCTGGCGACCGAAATGCAGGCTGATGGCCGGGGCGTGGTGCTGGACCAATTCGCCAATCCCGATAACCCGCGTGCCCATATCGAAACCACCGGGCCAGAACTGTGGACGCAGACCGACGGGCGCATTACGCACTTCGTCAGCGCCATGGGCACCACGGGCACCATCATGGGCGTGTCGACGTATTTGAAGTCGCGCAATCCGGCGGTGCAGGTGGTGGGCGCTCAGCCTGCGGAAGGGTCGCAGATTCCGGGCATCCGCAAGTGGCCCGAAGCCTACCTGCCCAAGATTTTCGATCGCAGCCGCGTAGACGCTTACGAATCCATCCAGCAATCTGAAGCCGAGACCATGGCGCGCCGCCTGGCCGCTGAAGAGGGCATTTTTGGTGGCATTTCGTCGGCAGGCGCGCTGGTCGCGGCGCTACGCGTGGCCGAGCGCGTGAACGACGCCACCATCGTCTTCATCGTTTGCGACCGCGGTGACCGCTATCTGTCTACCGGCGTCTTCAACTGACGTCGCTTTTCGATATCCCTGCTTCATACCAATACGCCCCGTTTCATACGGGGCGTATTTCATGGTGAAGCCAGCCTGCGCCGGGATCAGGGCGCCACGCGGGCTTCGATCTCGCGCGCCAGATCGGCCACCGAGGTGGCGTAGAAGTAGCTGCGGTTGTACTTCGTCAAGGCGAAGAAGTTAGGCGTGCCCACGCGGTACTGAGCGGTGCCGCGCGCTTCTTCCACCAGGTCCACCACGCCCAGCGGCTGGCTGCCCCAGCCGGCTAGCGATGCACCCGGCTGCAAGCGTGTGCCAGCGGCCGACAGCGTGGTCCAGCTTTGCTTGGGTTCCAGCCCGCCATCCACCAGCGCCGTGGGATCGGCGGGCAGCACCACCGGCGCGAACACCGGCAAGCCGCGCTGCCAGCCATGCTGGGCAAGGAAACTGCCCACGGACATGATGGCGTCCTGCGTGTTGTTCGTCAGATCGATATGGCCGTTGTCATCGCCGTCCACCGCGTAATGCATGATGCTGGTGGGCATGAATTGCGGCATGCCGATGGCGCCCGCATACGAGCCACGGGTTTCCAGTTCCAGCTTGTCTTTCATGACCAGCGTCAGGAAGTCGGCCAGCTGGCCACGGAACATCGTCGCGCGTTCGGGCTTGTTGGGATCGGGGTAATCGAACGCCAACGTGGCCAGCGCGTCCAGCACCCGGAAGTTGCCCATGTTGCGGCCATACAGCGTTTCGACGCCGATGATCGACGCGATGATGGGCGCAGGGACGCCAAAGCGCTGCGCAGCCTGATTGAGCAGATCGCGATTTTCGTTGTAGAAGTCCACGCCCCAGCCGATGCGCTTGGGTTCCACAAAGCGCGAGCGGTACGTGATCCAGCTGCGCCAGATCTTCTTGCCGGGCGGCGCGGGCGCGATCAGACGCGACACCGTGGCGTTGTACCGCGAACTCTCAAGCGCCTTGACCATCGGGTCCAGCGGCAAATTGCGCTCGGTGGCCAGGCCTTCGACAAAGGTGCGCACCTCGGGCCGCAGCGCGCCGCTGGGCGTCAATGTGGCGGGAGCGTCGTCCGGCAGTTCGGAGCCTGGTGTCGGCGTACTGGGTCCGATGCGGATGGCGTTGTTGCCTGATGCGGCCGAGGCGGTTGCCGATTGCGCGGCGACGGAATTGGGTGCGGTAGGAGCGGTGGTGGAGCAGCCCGCCAGCAGGGCGGAGAGCGTGCCGAGTTGCAGTAATCGCCGACAGATGAACATAATCTTCCTTATGGAGACCATGTATCTTACCCACCCCGCATGCCGCCTGCATGAAATGGGCAGTTGGCATCCCGAAAGCCCGCAGAGGTTGGACGCCATTTCTGATCAGCTTCTGGCAAGCGGCCTGATGCCTTATCTGGACGACCGGCAGGCGCCGCAAGCCTCCCGCCACGACCTGTTGCGGGTGCACACCGTCCAGTACCTGGACAGTTTGCGACAACATACGCCGGACCAAGGGTATTACCCGATAGATCCGGATACGCTCATGAATCCCCACACGCTTGAAGCCGCGCTGTATGCCGCCGGCGCAGGCGTGGCCGCCGTGGACGCGGTGGTGGGGGGCGAGGCCCGCACCGCCTTTTGTGCGGTGCGTCCGCCCGGCCATCATGCCTGCCGTTCCCAGGCGATGGGCTTTTGCTTTCTGAACAACGTGGCGATTGCCGCGCGCCATGCGCTGGAGTTTCACGGCCTGTCGCGCGTGGCGATTGTCGACTTCGACGTGCATCACGGCAATGGCACCGAAGACGTTTTCGCCGGCGATGAACGCGTGCTGATGTGCAGTTTTTTCCAGCATCCGTTCTTTCCCAACAGCGGCACCGAGCACCCGGCCGCCAACATGCTGAACGTGCCGGTCGCCGCCTATACGGCGGGGGCCGCCGTCAGGACGATCGTCACCGACACCTGGCTGCCCCGGCTTGAGGCTCACCGTCCTGAACTGATCCTTGTGTCCGCCGGTTTTGACGCGCATCGCGAAGACGACATGGGCCAGACGGGCCTCGTTGAAGCCGACTACGCCTGGATCACCGAGAAACTTGTTGACGTGGCCGAACGCCACTGTCAGGGGCGGATCGTCAGCACGCTTGAAGGTGGTTACAACTTGTCCGCCCTGGGGCGCAGCGTGGTTGCACATATACGAGCGCTGGCGAAGCTGTAGAATCAGGAAAAAATTGTGCAATGCGATCCCGGCGCATGCCGGGTCATTATTTCCATTTGGAGGCAGCGGGATGAAGGTGTTGGTACCTGTCAAGCGCGTCGTTGACTACAACGTCAAGGTGCGCGTCAAGTCGGATCAGACTGGCGTGGATATCGCCAATGTGAAGATGTCCATGAACCCCTTTGACGAAATCGCCGTCGAAGAAGCGACCCGGCTCAAAGAGAAGGGTGCCGTCGCTGAAGTCGTGGCGGTTTCTTGCGGCGTTGCGCAATGCCAGGAGACGCTGCGCACCGCCATGGCCATTGGCGCCGACCGCGGCGTGCTGGTTCAGACCGATGCCGAACTGCAACCGCTGGCCGTGGCCAAACTGTTGAAGGCGCTGGTCGACAAAGAACAGCCGCAACTCGTCATCCTGGGCAAGCAAGCCATCGATGACGACGCCAACCAAACCGGCCAGATGCTGGCCGCGCTGCTGGACTGGCCGCAAGCCACGTTCGCCAGCAAGGTTGAGCTGGCTGACGGCAAGGTCACGGTCACGCGCGAAGTGGATGGCGGTCTGGAAACGCTGACGCTGACGCTGCCGGCTATCGTCACCACCGACTTGCGCCTGAACGAGCCGCGTTACGTCACGCTGCCGAACATCATGAAGGCCAAGAAGAAGCAGTTGGACACCGTCACGCCTGAAGAGCTGGGTGTGGACGCGGCGCCGCGCCTGAAGACGCTGAAGGTCAGCGAGCCGCCCGCTCGCAAGGCCGGCATCAAGGTCGCCGACGTTGCAGCGCTGGTGGACAAACTCAAGAACGAAGCGAAGGTGGTCTGAACATGACGACGCTGGTTATTGCCGAACACGATAACGCCCAGTTGAAGGGCGCAACCCTGAACGCCGTCGCCGCTGCCGCTAAGATCGGAGGCGACGTGCACGTGCTGGTCGCTGGCGCCAATGCGCGCGCTGTGGCCGACCAGGCCGCCGCCGCCGCGGGCGTCTCCAAGGTCCTGCTGGCTGACGCGCCGCAGCTGGCCGATGGCCTGGCTGAGAACATTGCCGCGCAGGTGCTGGCCGTGGCGTCCAGCTACAGCCACATCCTGTTCCCGGCTACCGCCTCGGGCAAGAACGTGGCGCCGCGCGTCGCGGCCAAGCTCGACGTGGCGCAGATCTCGGACATCATCGGCGTGGAATCCGCCGACACGTTCCAGCGCCCGATCTACGCGGGCAACGCCATCGCCACGGTGCAATCCGCCGATGCGGTGAAGGTCATCACCGTGCGTACGACGGGCTTTGACGCCGTTGCCGCGCAAGGTGGTTCGGCGTCGGTGGAAGAGGTTGCCGCCGTGGCCGATTCGGGCAAGTCCACGTTTGTGGGCCGCGAAGTCGCCAAGAGCGACCGCCCAGAACTGGCCGGTGCGCGCGTGGTGGTGTCCGGTGGCCGTGGCCTGGGCAGCGCTGAAAACTTCAAGATCCTGGATCCGCTGGCTGACAAGCTGGGCGCCGCATTGGGCGCATCGCGCGCCGCCGTTGACGCGGGCTACGCGCCGAACGATTGGCAGGTTGGCCAGACGGGCAAGATTGTTGCACCGCAGTTGTATGTGGCCGTCGGTATCTCGGGCGCCATCCAGCACTTGGCCGGCATGAAAGATTCGAAGGTGATCGTCGCCATCAACAAAGATCCCGAAGCGCCGATTTTCGGCGTGGCCGATTATGGCCTCGTGGGCGATTTGTTCCAGGTCGTGCCTGAGCTGACCGGCGCGCTGTAAAACGCCTCGGCTGGAATCAAAACCGCGGACATTATGTCCGCGGTTTTTTTTGCGCTTCATTTAAGAGTTTCAGATTTATTCGTCGTAATTCTTTTGATTTTGGAAAGATTCTGATAACGTGTCCCACGCGCATTCGGACTGCTAGCGCACGAGCTCGACCTGTACAGAACGAAGGAGATTCGGGATGGAATGGTTCTTTGAGACTTTGCGGAAATACCCGGAATTAGCGATCTTCCTTACCCTGGGTCTCGGGTACTGGATAGGAGCCAAAAAACTTTTTGGGTTTAATCTGGGTGCGGTCACCGGCACATTGCTGGTCGGTGTTTTGGTCGGGCAACTGAACATCACCATTGCCCCGATTCTGAAGCAGGTGTTCTTCCTGCTTTTTCTATTTGGTCTTGGCTACGGGGTCGGACCACAATTCTTCCGAGGCATGAAAAGCGATGGCCTTCCCCAGGTCATCTTCGCCGTCATCATCTGCGTGGTTTGCTTGCTGGTCACCTGGGCGACTGCGGTGGGATTCGGCTTTGATGCCGGCACCGGCGCGGGTCTGCTGGCGGGGGCGCAAACGATTTCCGCGGTGATGGGCGTGGCC